>NZ_JBHUSF010000050.1:0-38317 GCF_042673295.1 Rhodococcus sp. NPDC057014 | reverse complement strand
GCTCGTCGCCGATTCGGATCGCATCCTCGCCGACGCGCTCACCCCGCAGGCCGCGGTCCTGCTCGCGACGATGGCCACCGCACGGTCCGGTCCGTTGCATCGGCCGCGTCCCCGGTGTTCGGGGTGGCCGGTGACCGCTCCCCCGGCCCCGCAGATCCGGGCCACCCAGCGCTCACCACCCGGCGGAAGCGAGCCCACCGGGGCGGTGGCCGGGATGCGACTCGAACACCCGCGGTGACACACGGATCGACGGATGCGACCGGAACCGCTCGAGAACGATCACGAAAGGAGTGAGGCGACACCGCAACGAATTCCACGGACCGGTTCGACCGCCGCCGCGTCTCCGTCACCTGTCCACTACGCGGACACGGCGCGGCGAACCCCCGGCACACTGCACCGATCCGGGGCCGCCGACCCACCGACAGGACACACCGGCGCCACCACACCACAGCGATGATGTTCGGGCGCACCGCCATTGACGATGGCACCCTTTCGACGTCGGCCGCCCCGGCTCCGGCACCCGCCACGCACACGACGCCATACCCGCGACGAACCCCCGCACGCGCGGAACCGGCAGAGATGAACAGTGCCGCAGGCGGACTCGCGGCGCCGGCGAGGCCACCCCATCCGGTGACCCGGACGCGTACCCGAACGGCGGCCAGGGCCGCCGCATACGCGCGGCACCGACCGCCGATCCGACCACGCACGTGAGAGGGGCGTGGACACGCCAACGCCACGGAAGACGACGTGGCGAGGAATGTAAGACGATGAGCATCGACCGAGATCCGTACCGGGTACTGGGACTGACCCCGACGGCCTCCCAGTCCGAGATCGCCCGCGCCTACCGGCGCCTGCTCCGCCGACACCACCCCGACACCCGCGGACCGGGACCCGCGGACCCCGGCGCCGACGAACACCTGCAACAGATCCTCGCCGCCTATACCCTGCTGCGCGACCCGGGCCGCCGCGCCGCCCACGACCACACCGACCTCCTCCGGGGCGCTGACCCCGGCCGGCAGCGGCGGGCCCCGCCACCACCGGCACCCGACCCACCCCGGATTCGCGTGCGGATCGTGCCGCGTCCCGCGGCCCGCCGCATGTTCGGCATCACCGTGCGGATCGGCCCGGTGCGCTGGCACCACTGACCGGGCGCCCCCGTGCGTCCTCGTCGGACGGGGTTCGCGCGAGAAGGGCAGGCATCCGCCAGCCTCGACGCGACCGGGGTGGGCGTGGGCGCCACACCGGCGGGTGCTGTGCCGATGCTGGGGTTTCCTTCCGGCTGCAGGCTGATTACCGTCCTCGTCACAGGTTCAGACAGCAGCCGCCGAACTTCATCCACTGCGGCCGTTGTGCGTGCACCCACCTCCCTCCCCCACCGGCAGGGTGCCCGCTCCCCGACCGCCCCCTTTTTCGGGAGCGACCATGACCTACCTGCGATCGGTCATCGAAAGCCCACAACGCCTACGCCTGTCCCTGTCCGAGACCGCCGGCTGGGACCGAGCCGGCACCGACCACTGCCCTTTCACCCTCAAGATCGACGAACCCACCGGCGGTCCGATCGTGCTGCGCCTGAGCGGCGACGTCGACGCGGTCACCGCCCCGATACTCACCGCCTGCCTCGACGAAGTCGTGCTGCACGGCCGCAGCGCCGTCGTCGACCTGCTCGACACCACCTTCGTCGGATCCGCGGCCCTGTCCGCACTCGCCGAGGCCGGCCCCCGGATCCGCGAACAACGCGGCCACCTCACCGTCGCCGCACCTGCCCTCTGCGCCGCATCATCACACGGGTCGGCATGGACACCGTGCGCACCTTCGACAGCCTCGCGCACGCCTTCACCGCCGCCCACGGCGGGCCCCAATTGGCCGGCGGACCGCCGCCGGACCCGACCACCGGCCTCCCGCCCACGCCGCGGCGACAGACCCGGTGACCATGCCATCGCCGACCGTGCCCGCCCACCGAGGACCTCCCGTCACCGACGGGCCGAGCGCCCGCCCTCCCGCCATCCCTCCCCCGAAACCGTGGCCGCGCGGCATGTGACGCCCACTACTCCTTACCGATTTCATCCAGACGTCAATCAGAGCCTCGCTAAGCTAGGCATAACACCTCGACAGACCCATAGTCCGGTCAGCCACGAAGGTGTGGAGGCACCCCGAGACCGCCGCCTCCGTCGTATCCCCGATGTCGAGCCCAGGCATCACCACCCCACCCCGAGCGTGGGGCGCACCGGCCCCCGATACCCCTGATCGGTACCGCCCGCACTCACCCGCGCCGGCTTCCGCAGCGCAGCACCCGGCCACGCGATGAGCACCGCCACCATTAGTGCACCTCGCGGCCATGTTCGCCGAACACGACACCCCACCCCGTCCGAACCACCACGGACCCGAACCCTGCCGCACCCACACCGAGCGACGGTACTGACACCACGCACCACCCTCCCACCCCTTTCCTCACTGTCACCCACCCCGGTACCGGAAGAGATGCATGAACACACCCACACACCTTCGCCCGCACCCGCATACCCAGTCCGACTGGCAGCACCACGGAGCCTGCCGCGGCACCGAGACGCCCGTGTTCTACTCCCCCGAGGGCGAACGCGCCGGCGCCCGCGCCCGACGAGAACGGGCGGCGAAGCAGATCTGCCAGCAGTGCCCAGTACTCACCGCATGCCGCGACCACGCCCTCGCGACCGGCGAGTCCCACGGCATCTGGGGCGGACTGACCGAACGAGACCGCACCCGCCACCACCGCCGCACCCGCACACCGCACCGCCGCCCCGGACCCGGACCGCTGTGACCCCCACCTACCGCCCTCACCATCCATGTGATCACCCTCGCCGGGGTGGCGGACCAGGCAGCGTCACCACGCACCCGATCGCCGGCACGATCCGCCACAAGTACACGCCCCGCGATCCGTTGGACGAATCCGATGGGGCCGCGCACGGCGGCCTCCGGCGCGACCTGGCCGACTCGGCCCAAGCGACGAAAAGGCACCTGGAACTGGGCACCTGGACCACCGGACGGGACACGAGCGGGTAATCCGCGCGGATCGCAAACTCAGAGCCAAATACGCTGCCGGAAGCATATTTCCGGCGTGCCGGTAACGGAGATTATGACATTTCGTGGCGGAAGGGATTGCACCGGCAGCCCGGGCGGTCAGATTCAAAACGAATCAGATTCGGATCGAGTTCCGGACAGTGTGCCGTCGTTGTCAAGGATGCCGTCAGCGATCCAGTGTTGCCAGCACTGCCATTTCAGTACGAAGGCGACTCCAGCCCGGTACCGGCGGAGAGTCTTCATCAGCTTACGCGGGTGACTGGCTGATATCGTGGCTGCCCTGTCATCTGGAGACGGTGCAGTTGGCCGATCGCGTTTCGAGCGGCGACCTGCTGGTGGGTGATTGTTAGTTGGCCTCGCCAAGACCCCAGGAAGGTCCAGCTCCAGGAGAGAAGTGTGACAATACGGCTCCGGAAACCGACGATGTAGGCCACGTGGACAGCGAGCCACAGGAACCATGCCACTATTCCCGTCAAGTTGAGGCGCCCGATCTTGGCAACCGCATGGAAGCGGGAGATCGTGGCCATCGATCCTTTGTCTTTGTAGACGAAGGGTTTTCGCGCCAGAGCCGGCCTGTTGTGTGTGGCGGCTGTCAGCTCCGCCCTGATCTGGCGTGCGGCGTATCGACCTCCTTGGATGGCGACCTGGGCGACGCCGGGGAGTTTGCCCTGCGCGGCCATGTCCCCGATGACGAAGACGTTGTGGTGATCCGGTAGAGAGAAGTCGTCCTTGACAGCGATCCGCCCCGACTTATCGAGGGGGGCACCGGTTTGCTGGGCGAGTTGCCTGGCCAGTGGGCTAGCAGCGACGCCGGCCGACCAGACCTTGCAGACCGCGTTGATTCTCCGTTCGGTTCCGTCTGTTGCGCGAACAGTAAGGCCGTGCCGGTCGACGCGGGTGACCGCTGCGTCAAGTTGTATGTCGACGCCGAGTTTGGTCAGTGTGTGGGTGGCCTTTTCCCCGAGGTGTGATCCGAAGGGCGTCAGGATGGCTGGTGCTGCATCGAGGAGAATGATACGGCTGTCTCGGGTGTCGATGTTGCGGTAGGCACCCACCAGGGTTCGGTGTGCCAGTTCGGCTATCTGTCCTGCCATTTCGACACCGGTCGGTCCGGCGCCGACGACGACGAAGTTCAGGAGTCGCTCTCGTGCAGCTGGGTCGGTCGTCGATTCGGCAGATTCGAATGCTCCGAGGATTCTGCCGCGGAGTTCGAGGGCGTCGTCGATGGTTTTCATCCCCGGCGCATGCTCGGCGAAATGGTCATTGCCGAAATACGATTGTTGGGCTCCCGCAGACACGATCAGGCTGTCGTATGGAGTGAGTGTCGTCCGGCCCCGGTCGGTGGATCTGACGGTTCGGTCGCCCACGTCGATCTTTGTGACTTCGCCCAGTTGGACGACGGTATTGGGGTGCTTTTTCAAGATCATACGGGTCGAGGGGGCGATCTCTCCCTCAGAGAGGATTCCTGTCGCCACCTGGTAGAGCAGCGGCTGAAAGAGGTGATGGGTGGTGCGGTCGATAACAGTCACATCGACGTCTGCGCGGCGCAGCGCCTTAGCAGCGAACAAGCCGCCGAAGCCGGAACCGATGATGACGACTCGATGTCGCCGAGGTGAGGTGCTGGTGCTCATCTGGAGACCTTTCTGCCGATCTCGGCGGCGGCGTAGCTGGGTAGCGGGGCGGGATCGGGAGTATGGGGGGCCGATAGAGGGAGTCGCCCTCCGCGGGCGAACGGAGGGCGACAGCTGTGGCGCTCGGAGGTCCGAAGCGTTTCGGGGTATCAAGCAGCGCATAAGAATGTTTGTTGGGTGGAATCGAGATGATTCGCGATCATCGCTTGTACCTGTGTGTCGTCGTTTCGGTCGAGTGCGTCGATGATTGCGAGGTGCTCGTCGCAGACGCGGCGTTGCCGATGTGGGTTGGTGCACAGGGTTGCGCCGCCGAATCGAAGTTGGCGAATGCGGAGGTTCGCGTATGTGCGTGAGAGCAGGTCGCTACCGGCGGCGTCGACCAAGTCCTGGTGGAACCGGCGGTCAAGTTCGAAAAACCGCAGCGCCGCCGTATGACTTGCTCGAACGTTCACGGAATTCTGTTCGAGAACTGTTTGGCGCAGGGCGTTGATGGGCACGAAGTTCCGAGCCATCGCCTGGGCGGCCGCATGACCTTCGAGTACTCGGCGCAGGTCGAGGACTTCGGTGATTTGACGGCGACTCATCGGCGCGACGTAGACGCCTCGTTTCGGCATGACTTCGACGAGCCCCTCGGCTTGCAATCGAAGAAGCGCCTCCCTTACCGGTGTGCGCGAGGTCCCGAGAAGCGATGCTATGCCCTGTTCGCTCAGAAAGGTGCCTGTTGATTCGGGACGCTGCAGGACCTCGTCGCGAACATATCTGTATGCCCGTTCTCGCCCGGAGACGCCTGGTGCCGGCGATTGGGCACCGAGGTGTGGGGCACCAGGTGTTGCCGTTTCGATCATGTTGACCGCCTCGTGAGGTATGACGAATCCGTCGCTTTGGTTGATGGAGAGGCTCTTGGCTTGAACTGCAATCAATAGACCGGGGACCACCGCGCTTTCGGCGACATGAGGCTCGGGTATCCCGCTGCCGGACCATCCTGGTGCTGTCGAATGCCACAGTGTGACAAAATGATTCATTCCGATCGAACCGCCCAAGGCCGTCGGCACATCGCCGTGCTGGACTTCTGCTCCACCGTTCCAGTAGTGAATCCTGGAGCCTGGATCCAGGCTCCTTATAGACGGTAACAATGTGCGCTGCGTTACGTCAATCCCCGGTGGTGGTGACGCTCACGGATGCGGGGACGTCGCGGCAATTCACCATGAACACCTGCCCGAGGGCCCGGACAACGGGCATCCGAGCCCTCGGGTTTTCCCGGCTTCCACCGCCGAGCTCAGCCGATTCGTGATGTGCTCGGCTTTTCCCAGTGGGATTCAGTTGTCGGATGCGAGCCCGGCGTCGATGTCACGGTCCTTGGTTTCGGAGATGGCACTGGCACAGGCCACCGATATCGCCGACAGCACCGCAAGCATTACGCCCACCCAGATGCTGGCGTGGGTCGAGACGATCTGGGCGGCGAGCAGGGGCGGGATGGCGCCACCGAGGATGCCGGCGAGGTTGTAGCTCAGTCCCGCTCCGGTGTAGCGGAACCGGGCTCTGAACATTTCCGGAAGCAGTGCCCCGGTGGGGCCGTACGCCACGCCGTACAGGACCAAGGTTCCAGTGACCGCGATAAGGAACGCGATCGGCGAGCCGGTGTCGAGGAGCGGGAACAAGATCAGCGTCCACGGTACTGCGGCGGCCACTGCGGCGAGGATGATCTTGCGCCGGCCGATCCGGTCAGACAGGATCGCCGCCGCCGCGGTAGCGAGACCGAAGACAACGGCCGCGATCATTCCCATGCCGAGGATCATGGTGCGACTGAAACCGAGGTGGCCGGTGCCGTAGCTGGTGAGGAAGGCGGTTCCCATGTAGAAGAGTGAGAACAGGGTCGCCATCGCACCGGACGCGATGAGAATTTCTCTCCACTGCAGGCGGATGACCTCGACGAACGGCAGCTTCTGGGGTGTAGTGCTGATCGCCTGCTTCTTCTGCTGCTCCTTGAATACGGGAGTCTCCTCGACGGCCAGTCGCACCCACATTCCCACGGCGATGAGCAGAATCGAGGCGATGAACGGGATTCGCCAGCCGTAGGTGAGGAAGGTCGAACTGGTCGCACCGATGGTGACCGAGGCTATGAAGAAGGTACCGCTGGCGAGGAAAAACGCGAACGCCGGACCCAATTGCGGGTACATCGCCATCTTTCCGCGCTTGCCCTCGGGGGCATATTCAGCGGTGAGCAGTGTTGCCCCCGCCCACTCCCCGCCGACCGCGAATCCCTGCAGGAAGCGCATGCCCACCAGGATCACCGGGGCCCAGATTCCGATGCCGTCCTCGAAGAAGCCGAATACTCCGACGTCGTAGCCGGGCATGAAGCCGATCCCGACGGTGGCGAACCCCATGATGAGCAGCGTCCATACCAGGGTGCGCTTGCGCCCGATCTTGTCTCCGTAATGCCCGAAGAGGATCGCCCCTACCGGTCGTGCAAAGAACGCGACGGCGAAGGTCGCGAAGGATGCGATGGTCCCGATCGCCGGGTCCGCTCCAGGAAAGAACAGTGTCGGGAATACCAGCGCTGAGGCTGTCCCGTAGATGAAGAAGTCGTAGTACTCGATCGTGGTGCCGATCGAACTGGCTGCGGCGACGCGGCGCAGGCTCTTCTTCGTAGGTGGTTGCGACGCGGTTGAGCGGGCCACTACGGGCGAGGTTACCGGGTCGTTTACCGACTTGTGGTCGAGTTCTGGCACGAAAGATCAACTCCTTGGGGCTGGTAGCCCATGTGACTTCGTCCTCGGCGCGGTCGCCCCCGCGTCTTGTCGAAAGTTTCGTTGTGTGTGTATCCTGGACCCTGGATCCACGTAGTGATCAGGCTAACAATCCGTTCGGAGGACGTCAATGAACACACCAACCAGGTGCGTGGCGAACGGGAAGCGCTGGTCCGAGAGGGAACAGTAACCGACTCACCGCACACGTGACGACGATTCCCTCGAAAAGAACTGCGGCGTTGCAAGTTCCACTTTCGACGCCGACACACACTACTGCCGTGAAAGACAGCCTCCTGCCTTCACGCACCCCATTACTCCGGCACGATCCAGCCCCGTTGCCGGGAAAAGTTCATCCTCGCGACGAGTTCGCGAGCCATCGGAAAGGTTAGGTGGCGTCAATACCATGGTTGCCAACGCTGTAGCCGAGAATGCCAACGCCGTGACGCAGTCCGTCCGACCAGCAGTGGTGGATTGCGACGTGCACCCCATTCTGCCCTCGTCGACTGCCCTGCTCCCCTACTTGGACGAGTACTGGGGAGACCAGCTCGTCGCGGCGCTGTCCCCGTCGTACGAGCCCAATTACCATCCTCGCGGTTCTGCGATCGCGCAGCGTCCCGACGCCATTCAGGACAAGGAGGGCCGAGCCGCCACTCACGTGGAGGGTCTGGTCAAGGATGTGTTCTCCGATGGTTTCACCGATTTCGCGGTGTTGAACTGCCTGTATGCGGTTCAGCAGATCCATCAGCCGCGCCGCGAGGCAGCTCATGCCCGGGCCCTGAACACCTGGATTGCGCGGGAGTGGCTCGACCGCGATCCTCGTCTGCGGGCCTCGATCGTCGTCCCGATGGGCACGCCGCGCGCGGCCGCCGACGAGATCGCGTACTGGGCAGCCGAGGACAAGCGTTTCGTCCAGGTGCTGGTCCTGGGACAGTCCGAGATTCTGCTCGGCCGTGAGAGCAACTGGCCGATCTGGGAAGCCGCGGAGAAGGCCGGCCTGCCCGTCGCGATCCACATCGGCGGTGTCTTCCGGCAGGCGCCGACATCGGTCGGTTGGCCGACGACCTATCTCGAGTGGTATGTGGGCCAGCAAGCCAACCTCGAAGCGCAGCTCTGCTCGATCGTCTCCGAAGGCATCTTGCAGAAGTTCCCGGCCACGAAGATCGTCGTGTCCGAGGTGGGCTTCAATTGGCTCCCGCCGTTCTTGTGGAAGTTCGACAAGCTCTGGAAGAGTTACCGGCCCGACCTGCCCTGGGTGGATCGCCTGCCCTCGGAACTGATCCGTGAGCACGTCCGCTTCACCACCGCGCCCTCGGACGGGGCCGAAGAACCCGGCCGGCTCGACAGCATCGTCGATCGCATGGGCTCGGACCAGATGCTCGTGTACTCGAGCGATTACCCCCACAATCACCACTCCGGGCCGCGTGACATCGAGGCCGGAACCAGCGACAAAGCATTACTCGACCGCATCTTCCGGCACAACGCCGCGGACCTCTACAACCTCGTAGTCCCCAACTCGGGAAAGGCGGAATAGGGATGACCACCATCGAACACGCTACCCCTGGCACATTGAGCGCTCCTGTGGTCGACACCGGAGTGATCGACGTCGACATTCACCCGGTGCCCCGGGATGGACTGATCAACGGGTACCTGCCCAAGAAGTGGCGCGACCACATCCGCGAATACGGTGTGCGCACCACGAACGGTCTGCAGTTCATCGGCGAGTACCCGCAGATGTACGGCGGGGCGATGCGCGCCGATTCTTGGCCGGACTCGGGCTACCCGGGATCGGATCTGGGGCTCATTCAGAAGCAGCTGCTCGACCTGCACGATGTCCAGCTGGGTGTTTTGCAGTGCCTGGCACCGGGCGGGCAGACCCTCAACCCGGCATCCCAGGCGCTGAACCCCGAGCTCGGTGCCGCGCTGTGCAGCGCGATCAACGACTGGCAGCTCGAGCACCTGGTGTACCCGGAACCTCGTCTGCGCGCGGCCATCCCAGTCACTCTCGACTGCCCCGAGTTCGCGATCAAGGAAATCGAGCGGGTCGGCTCCGACCCCGGGGTGGTTTCCATCCTGGGCCTGAGCAAGACCCTCGAGCCGCTCGGCAGCCGCCGTTACTGGCCGCTGTACGAAGCTGCCATCGAGGCCGGTCTGCCGTTCCAGTTCCACCTGTCCACCGGTGGTGGGCATGCGAACACCGGAACCGGTTGGACGTCGTACCACACCGAATACCACGTCGGACACGTGCAGAGCTTCCAGTCGCAGGTCTTGAGCCTGATCTTGACGGGGACCTTCGACCGCTTCCCCGAACTGAAGATCATGTTCGTCGAAGGTAACGTCGTCCACTTCGCGTCGCTGCTCCAGCGGCTCGAATACCACTGGAAGACCCTGCGCAGTGAGGTCGCCGACCTGCAGCGCAAGCCGTCGGAATACATCCAGGACCACATCTGGGCATCCACTCAGCCGATCGACGAACCGGACAACCCCGCTCATTTGGCCGAGATGATCGAAGAGTTCTGTGCGGATAACGTTCTCTACGCGTCCGACTACCCGCACTTCGATTTCGACTCGCCGGAAACGGTGTTTCCACCGAGTTTCCCGAAAGATCTGCGGGACAAGGTTCTTCGCACGAACGGCCAGAAGTTCTTCGGGCTCGAGGTGACCGGATAATGACGAAGTATGTTGTCGCCAACGCGGCCGAGATCGAGCCTGGCCAGAGGAAGATCATCGAGCTGGAGGGCCGCTCGATCGGGGTGTTCAATGTCGATGGCGAGTACTACGCACTGTTGAACCAGTGCCCGCACGCCGGTGCCGCATTGTGCGAACACGGCACCATCTTCGGTGTGTCGGCGTCCGAGGGCCCCGACCAGATCATCGAATACGAACGGGGACGTTCCCTGCGCTGCCCGTGGCATCAGTGGGAGTTCGACATCCGGACCGGGCAATCCTGGTACGACCCGCGTAACACCAAAGTGCGCAAGTACGAGGTGGAGGTCGTGCCCGGTTCCCCGGAGGATGTGGTTGATCCCGACGGTGGGGTGCAGAAGGGCCCGCACGTGATGGAAGGCTATGCCGTGTCCATCGAAGGCGATGTCGTTGTCGTCGACACCAGCCGTCGTCGGGCGGGTACGCAGCGCAACAAGGTCGCCGCGGCGCCGTGCGCGGAAACCGAGTCCGCCAAGCCGGCGTAAGCGCTCGAGCAGTCGCCGCGGGCCGGGCGGTGAGTCGATCTCCGATCACCTCACCGCCCGGCACACCGGGACGTCGTCACGGACTTTCGTTGCCGTCGGCGACAACGACTGACCGCCGATGCCGGTCAGATTCCCCAGTCGATTCTCTTTCAGGGATGGCACCAGTGAAAACACATGTCCATAGCGGTGACGTCACCGAACTCGAGGCGATCATCGTCAGCGTCACCAACGAAGCACACGGAATCCGTTCCCTCGAACTCGCGCCCGCGGATGGGGACAAGATGCCGCGGTGGGAGCCCGGAGCTCACATCGATCTGCTCCTCTCCCCCGACCTCGAACGTCAATACTCCCTCTGCGGTGACCCCGACGACCACAGCACCTGGCGGGTCGCGGTGCTGCGGGAACCAGAGAGCCGTGGCGGGTCCGAGTGGGTACACGACAACCTTGCCGCCGGTGACCGCATTCGGGTGCGGGGACCGCGCAACAACTTCCCCTTGGTCGACGAGTCCGAGTATCTTTTCATCGCCGGTGGTATCGGTATCACGCCGATTCTGCCGATGATCGCGCGGTGCGAAGCCGCTCAGACGCCGTGGAGGCTGGTGTACGGCGGGCGTACGCAGTCCTCGATGGCGTTCACCAACGTCCTCGCCGAGCACGGGGACAAGGTGACGTTCTGGCCCCAGGACAGCTGCGGCATCATCGACCTCGAGGCCCTTCTCGGCACTCCCCAGGACAATGTGGCCGTGTACTGCTGCGGTCCCGGAGTCCTCCTCGACGCAGTCGAGGACCGCTGCCAAGGTTGGCCCTCCGGATCGCTGCATCTGGAGCGGTTCCGCCCGAAAGCGGGTGCTTTGGAGGGAGAGAACACCTCCTTCGAGGTCGAACTAGACGAGAGCGGCATCGTCGTCACGGTGGGCGCGGACGAGTCCATCGTGGATGCGCTCGAGGCCGCCGGGGTGCACGTTCCCACCTCGTGCCGTGAGGGAACCTGCGGCACGTGTGAAACCGTGGTGCTCGAGGGCACACCCGACCACCGTGACTCGTATCTCACCGAGCAGGAGAAGGAGTCCGACGAGGTCATGATGCTGTGCTGCTCGCGATCCAAATGCAGCCGGCTCGTACTCGATATGTGAGGCCTGCACGGCCCCGAGCGGCGGTCCGCGTTCCGCGGGCGGTCGGAGGACGATCATGAACGACGTCGCACTGCAACGCCTCGTCGACGAACTCGCCGAGATGCTACGTCGCGCAGTCGTCGTGGACGATGCCGAAGTCCGACTCCTCTGCGCCAGTAAGCATTACGGCGATGAAGATGCACAGAGAATTCGTGCGGTGCTGCAACGCGATGTGGGACTGCAGGCCACTCGGCACGTTCTGAGTCAGGGGGTGTCGGCGTGGACCGCGCCGGGTGTCATCCCCGCTCATCCCGAGCTCGGGATGGTGGCGCGGGTGTGCGCCCCGATTCGGCATCGGGGGTACCTGTTGGGCCTACTTCTGGTGATCGACGCGGACAGCGCCCTCACGACCGAGGAGATCACGCAGATCGAGCACACCGCCACCGATATCGGCGCTCACCTGTATGCGTCGCACCTTGCCGCCCGGGATCGGCGCAGCGCCCGGGAAGGGGCGGTCCGCAGTCTGCTCGGTGACCGTGAGGCCACGCGCCGGGCAGGTGTGCGGTACTTTCACGACCTCGGGTGGGTGGTGTCCACACAACAGGTCGTTGTCACCGTCCTCCGAGTGCTCCGGCAACCTGCCGACGGAGCGATCAGTGCGGCCCGAGCGCTGAGGGCGGCCCTCGACGCTGTCGGCCCCCGAACCGAACGGTATGCCGTCATGGTCGACGAGGACGCAGCACGGGTGGTGGAACTGTCGAATCGCGCCCACTGCGTCGAGGTCGCTCGCGAGCGGGCCCTGCAGCTGACGGAATCGGTGGAGCAGTTACTCGGCGCCGGCAGCCGGTGCGTTGCCGGGATCGGTGACCCCGTGACTTGTCTTGCCGATGCCTGGCAGGCGAACGAGCAGGCGAACGTCGCCGCCGACGCCGCCGCGCGACTCAATCGGCTGGCTCCGGTAGGAGTGTGGGCGGAGTTGGGCGCGAACGCCCTGATCTTGCAGCTCCCGATGAAGGCACTGTCCTCGACCTTTCTGCCCGCGCCTCTCGCACGGTTACTCCGCCCCGGCGAGCCGGATTGGTTACTGGAGACGCTGGCGAGTTTCCTCGACCATGCCGGATCCGCACCCCGCACCGCGGCGGCACTGCACATTCACCGCACCTCGCTCTATTACCGACTCGACCGGATCCGGCAGCTCACCGGTCTCGACCTCGACGACGGGGAGAACCGGCTCATGCTTCACCTGGGTGTCCGGCTGCTCGAACTCGCCCGCGATGCGGACCCTGCCGAGGTCTCCGTGCTCGAGCCCGCCGCCGGTACGGACTATCCCAGGTGGGATCCACCGTTGACGTCCAACGTGGTTCCTGTCAGGTAGGACGCGGCTGACGACCACAGGTACAGCACCGCGCCCGCGATATCGTCCGGGCTGGCGAGCCGGTTGAGCAGTGTCATCTCGGTCAACCGTTCGACCACCGCCGGGTCGTCTCCGACCATCCCGGTCGATGTCGCCCCCGGTGCCACACAATTGACTCTGATACGACGCGGTGCGAGTTCACGGGCCGCGCCCCGGGTCAGCCCGATCACGCCCGCTTTCGATGCGCCGTAGATCGAGCCACCGACGTACCCTCCACCGGTGTATGCCGCCACGGAAGCACACAGAACGATCGAGGCGTCCACATCGAGGTGGGGCAGGGCCGCCTTGACGGTGTTGATCGACCCCATCAGGTTGACCATCAGACACCGCTGCGCATCGGCGGGGTCGACCTCGGCGATGTTGGCGGGCAGCGTGATTCCCGCCGAGACGAACAGCGAACCGATCTTGCCTGCGTCGGCGATCGCACTGAACTGCTGGGCGAGTCCGTCGAGGTCGAGGACATCGCCCCGGCGATAGACCACATCCGGAAGCGGACTCAACGATTCCGGTCGCTCCGCGCTCAGGTCGACAACCGTCACGGCTTTGCACTGGTCCACGGCACCGCGGACAACCGCGAGGCCGATTCCGCTGCCGCCGCCGACGACGACTGCCTGACGACTCAGGAGTTCGGTGGTGTTCATTGATCTCTTTCATGTCGATGGTGGGTTGTCGAACGGAGCAGGCAAGATGCCCGCTCGCACCAAGGTGCAGGGCACCCGGGTGCGCGTGAGCTCATCGATAGGCGTCTTTGATTCGGGAATCGTCGTGGCGGCCGAGGCCGAGGTCGGCGGCGCGGTGAAATGCCGTGTTGGCGACATCGAGCAGGGGCAGGTCGAACCCGCTGTGGGCTGCGGCCGATCGCACCAGATCGCTGTCCTTGACGAAAATGTCCAGGGCGGTCCGTGTCTCGGAGTCGTGGTCAGTGAGCATTCTGGGGCCACGGTCGAGCAGCATCCAGGACGAGCCGGCGCCGCCCCCGACCGCGCGGTGGACGTCGTGGGGGTCGAGTCCGAGGTGTTCGGCGAATGCCAGGGCCTCGGCGGCGGCAACCAGATGGACACTGCACAGCAGTTGGTTGATCAGTTTGTACGATTGGCCGTCGCCGGGACGCTCACCGCACCGGTGGACGGTACCCATCGCCTCGAACACGGGCGAGGACTCGGCGATCAGATCATGGGGACCGGCCGCGAAAATGGTTAGGGCGCCTTGCTCGGCGCGGGGTATTCCCCCGGTGACCGGTGCATCAATCAACGCGATGCCGCACGCGTGCGCCTGGCCGGCAAGAGCGGTGACAACTGTTGGCCCCACGGTCGACATGACGATGCACACCGATCCGGGTCGCATGCGCGTGAACAGACCATCGCCGCCGGTGAGAGCCGAGGTGAGCTGTTCGGGAGTCGCCACCATCACGATCACTGTCGCCGAAGGCGACACCGCCCCGACCGACCGAGCCGTGGTAATGCCCTCCGCACGAGCCAACTCGCGCTGATGGCAGGACGGATCCACGGCGGTGACCCGGTGCCCGGCGCGAGCCAGCCGCACCGCCATGGGCAATCCGATCGCTCCGATCCCGACGACGGTGACCTCGGTGAGACTGGTGGATACGGTCATGATTCCTTCTCGTGGGAAAGGCCGACAGGATCTGCCGCCAAGGCCGGTGTCCGCGATTGATCACGGCCCGATGGGCGGCATCGTTACCGAAGTATGGCTCTCGCCGCGTCCGTCAGCCGACCGCGCCGGAGAGGGAAGGTTCGCCGAGTTGTCCTCGCTTTGTCGAAGTCTTCCTACCTGGGCTGGGGCACGATCACGCGGTGTCCCCGAGCCGGGGTCGAGGACCCGACCGCCCCGTGCACGAAGGAGTTCCGAGCGGTTCGACTCGCCGATCCGAGGGTCGCGGCGGAACACCTGAACAGCGGATTCCTCTCCAGAGAGGAGAGCGCGCAGCCAACTCTCGACAAGGGGCGGTCGTATCGCGTGCGGGGTCGGCAGATACTCGATTCCACCCACTCCCCCACTGCGGAGGCGTCCGAACCAATGCCAAATTTGCCCTCCATCGTCGGCTGGTCTCATACCCCTTTCGGGAAGCTGGACCGGCCGGACGTCGAAGAATTGATCGCCGAGGTGGCGGTTGCCGCGCTCGACGATGCCGGTATCGCTCCCCGCGATGTCGATGCCATCTACGTCGGCGTGTTCAACAACGGATTCTCGTCGCAGAGCTTCGAGGCCGCGCTTGTCGGAGTCGGTCACCCGGAACTCGCCCGCACACCATCAACACGAGTCGAAAATGCTTGTGCTACCGGCAGTGCCGCTGTGTTCAGCGCTCTCGATCATATCCAGGCCGGCCGCGGTCGCGTGGCACTGGTGATCGGCGCCGAGAAGATGACCGGGGTACTCGGCGCCGATGTCGGGGACATTCTGCTCGGCGCGGCGCATCGCCGAACCGAGGCCGGTGCGGGGAGCTTTCCCGGCATTTTCGGTCGGCTTGCCGAACAATACGGTCGGCGCTACGGCGACCAGCACGATTCCCTCGCCCGGATTGCGGCGAAAAATCATCGCAATGGGGTGCGAAATCCTTACGCACACATGAGGAAAGATCTGGGATACGAGTTCTGTGCGTCACCGAGTCTGCGGAATCCGGTGGTCTCCGGTCCCCTGCTGCGCACCGACTGTTCGCTGGTGTCCGACGGGGCAGCCGCACTGGTGGTCGCCTCCGCCGAGGTGGCCCGGACGACGCGGCGATCGGTGTTGGTTCGCGGGCGCGCCCAGGCCAACGAACCGCTGCCGTTGGCGCGGCGACAGGACCCGTTGTTCTTCGCCGGGGCCCAGGATGCTTTCCTCGGTGCACTGGGCGAGGCCCGGATCTCGCGTGAGGACCTCGATCTCCTCGAGACCCATGACTGCTTCACACAGGCCGAACTGATGCAGTACGAGGCGTTCGGTCTGGCCGAGCAGGGCAAGGGCGGGCTGGTCATCGACGCCGGTATCACCGAGCGCACAGGGTCATTGCCGACGAACGTCTCGGGAGGATTGAAGTCGAAGGGGCATCCGATCGGCGCCACCGGAGTCTCCCAGCATGTGTTGGCAGCGATGCAGTTGACCGGTGAGGCCGGGCAGATGCAGCTGCCGAACGTTCGACGGGCGGCCGTGTTCAATATGGGTGGCGCGGCCGTGACCAACTACGCCACGATTCTGGAGCAGACCCGGTGAGCACACTTGCCACTCGCGCGGTCAATCTCGCGCATACGTTGACCAAAACCGCCCGCCGTTTGCCGGACTCGACCGCGCTGATCAGTGGCGATCTCCGGTGGAGTTGGCGCGAGCTCGACGACGCAGTCAGTGCACTCGCCCACCTGCTGTATGAGCGTGGGATCCGGCCCGGACAGTGCGTCCTGATCCACAGCATCAATCATGCGGAGTATGTCCAGGCGATGTTCGCAGTGTGGAGGGTGGGCGCAGTGCTGGCCCCCACCAATGTGCGTTTGACCCCGGACGACGTCGCGGGGATCGCGCGGACGTGCCGGCCGGTCGCGGTGGTGTGCCACCGGGACTTTCCCGAGCATGCGGCGGCGGTGTCCGCGGAGATCGCCCTGCCCGCTGGGGTCCTGTGGATCGGCGTCGAGTCGGCTGACGGGGAGGGCGTCGCCGCGGCCGGCCGGGCCGCGCCGTTCACCGATGCGCCGGTCAGGGTCGGCGACCCGGCGTGGTACTTCTTCACCTCCGGGACGAGTGGCGCACCCAAGGCGGCGATCCTCACCCATGATCAGATGGGATTCGTCCTCACCAATCATCTGTGTGACCTGATGCCGGCCACGACCGAGCGCGATGTCTCGCTCGTGGTGGCTCCCCTCTCACACGGTGCCGGCATCCATGTGCTGCCGCAGGTGGCGACCGGCGCCGCCACGGTGTTGACCGGGTCGGGCAAGCTCGACGGAGCGGAGGTGTGGGCTCTGGTCGAGCGTGAGCGGGTGACCAATATGTTCACCGTTCCGACGATCTTGAAGTTGCTCGCCGAACACCCCGATGCCGGCGTTCGCGACCATTCCAGCCTGCGGCACGTCGTCTATGCCGGTGCGCCGATGTATGCCTCCGATCAGCAGCATGCTCGCCGTGTCCTCGGGGATGTCCTCGTCCAGTACTACGGACTCGGTGAGGTCACCGGAAACATCACCGTTCTCCCGCCGCACCTGCACGATCACCCCAGTCCGGACGGGATCGAGATCGGCACGTGCGGGTATCCCCGCACCGGTATGCAGGTCAGCATTCAAGACGAGACCGGACACGAACTCCCCTCGGGCCTGCAGGGCGAGATCTGTGTCTCGGGGCCGGCGGTGTTCGTCGGGTATCTCGACAACGACGACGCCAACACCGCCGCGTTCCGGGACGGCTGGTTCCGCACCGGAGACCTCGGGATCCTCGACGGTCACGGGTTCTTGTACGTCACCGGACGCGCATCGGATATGTACATCTCCGGTGGTTCGAATATCTACCCGCGCGACATCGAGGAGAAGTTGCTCCAACATCCAGGCGTATCGGAAGCCGCTGTCCTCGGAATGCCCGACCCGATATGGGGGGAGGTGGGCGTCGCGATCTACGTGCCCGCCCCCGGCACCTCCCCGAGCCCGGACGAGCTACGGCAATGGCTCGAGCCACGACTGGCCCGATACAAGCTGCCCCGGCACTTCCTGCTCTGGGACGAACTGCCCAAGTCCGGCTACGGCAAGGTCGTCAAACGCACAATCCGTGCCCACCTCGAGACCCTTCCCTGGAATCCGTCGCACACCGGGACGGCGTCGTGAGTACCGCAGACACCGCCCCGCCATCCCACCCCGCCGAGTTCCTGATCGAGTTGGCCCGGGTCGTTGGCGACGACGTCGTCACCACTGACCCGGACATCGTCGCCGCGTACGCCCATGACCAGTCCCGGCTCACCGAGCGCGGAACCCCGGTGGCAGTTCTCGCGCCGCGGACGACCGCGCAGGTCGCTGCGTGTATGACCGCCGCTCACCGCCTCGGCGTCACGGTCATCGCACGTGGGGCAGGCAGCGGGTTGAGCGGCGCCGCCAACGCCGTCGACGGGTCGGTGATTCTGAGCCTGCACCGGATGAACCGGATCGTCTCGCTCGCCCCGGCCAACCGTGTCGCGGTCGTTCAACCCGGAGTCGTCACCGGGGATCTGCGCGCCGCCGCGGCCGCTGCCCGTCTGTTCTATCCCCCGGACCCCGGCAGCATGGACTTCAGTACTGTCGGCGGCAACATCGCAACCAACGCAGGTGGGATGTGCTGCGTAAAGTACGGAGTCACCGGCGACTTCGTACTCGCCCTCGAGGTGGTTCTCGCCGACGGACGAATAGTGCGCACCGGTCGCCGAACCATCAAGGGCGTCGCCGGCTACGACCTGACACGCTTGTTCGTCGGCTCGGAAGGCACCCTCGGCATCATCACCGAAGCCACCATGCGACTGGTGTCTCCCCCGCACCCGGCCCACACCCTGGTCGCATCGTTTCCACAACTGGCGGGTGCCGGCCGCGCGGTGAGCGGCATCGTCGGAGCCGGGCTGACCCCGTCGATGCTTGAAATCCTCGATCACACGACAGTGCGTGCCGTCGATGCACTGGCTCGGATGGGTCTCGGGAACGACGTTCACGCGTTGTTGCTCATTCAGAGCGATGGCCCCGACGCAGCCCAGAGCATCACTCGTATCGAACAGCTGTGCCTCGATCACGGTGCATCGGAAACGGCGATCAGTGACAGTGCCGATGAAGGGGCACTGTTGCTCGAAGCACGACGCCTGGCTCTACCCGCCCTGGAACGGCTCGGGAACTGGCTCCTCGACGACGTCTGTGTCCCACTGACGAAGGTCACCACGCTGATCGAGTCGATCGAACTGATCGCTGCCCGCCACTCGCTCACCATCGGGGTTTTCGGCCACGCCGGCGACGGCAACCTGCATCCGACCATCATCTACGACGAACACGATGCCACCAGCCGTGACTCCGCGTTCGCGGCGTTCAACGACATCACCCGCTGCGCTCTCGATCTCGGCGGCACGGTGACCGGCGAACACGGTGTCGGCCGGCTCAAGAAGCAGTGGCTGGCTGCCGAATTGGGTGCCACCGCATTAGATGTCCATCTCTCGGTCAAGCGTGCGCTCGACCCACGGAACGTCCTCAATCCGTCCGCGGTATTCGACACCGCCCGGATCCCCGCAACCGAAAGTTCGTGAATTGATGATTCTCGCAATCGACTCTGCCATCCCTGAGATCGGTGAAAAGACCTGGATCGCACCGTCCGCCGTCGTGATCGGCGCCGCCACCATCGGGTGCGAGGTCGGCATCTGGTACAACGCCGTGATCCGCGCCGACACCACCTCGATCACCATAGGTGACCGCACCAACATTCAAGATGGTTGCGTGGTCCACGCCGATCCCGGCAGCCCGGCCCACATCGGTTCCGGCGTGTCTGTCGGCCACAATGCCACCCTTCACGGCTGCACCGTCGGCGACAACGTCCTCATCGGCATGGGCGCAACCGTTCTGAACGGCGCGCAGATCGGCCCAGACAGCCTGGTAGCCGCCGGCGCCCTGGTACCGGAAAGGATGGCCGTGCCACCACGATCTCTGGTGGCCGGTGTGCCCGCCAAGGTTCGCCGCGAACTCACCGACGCAGAAGTCGATCACATTCGTTCCAACGCCGAGGGGTACCTGACCGCCCGCCAGACCCATGCCGCCGTCCACGCCGCGGCCGGCGCGGCCGTGAGGTAAGACGCGCGAATCCGCGCAGGAAGGCGTGAGAGGTGACGACACGAGCGGTAGCCGCCGGGGGCCGCGCATCCCTCCGCGCGCACACCGACCAGTGGGACTGGCAGCTCAGGGCCCGCTGCCGGTCACTGGGTACCGAAACGTTTTTCGGTACCGACGACGAGACGACCGGCGCGCGAATCCGGCGTGAGCACGATGCGCGTGCCATCTGCGCGACATGCCCGGTCAGGCTCATATGCCGTAACCACGCTTTGGAGATCGGCGAGTCGTACGGGGTCTGGGGTGGCACGTCCGCCACCGAGCGGGCCCAATTGGCGAAGGCCTGCACCGTAGTAGCCGCACCCGGTGCTCAGTAGGTTCCCACGGCCGTGGGTACGGGCAGCGGGATCGTGCCACACCGCTCGGCTCCAGGGATACGCTCGACTGTGACAGCCGAGAGGTGACTGGATGTACGCGCAGACACGGACGAACCACCCGGAGTGCGGGGCCCGTCATGGCCGACAACGATCCGGCAGCCACCCAGCGTGAGCGCGCCGGCGCGCTCACGGAGGAGCTGCGGGTCGCCGGCTTCCACGACGCCGAGGTGATCGGCAGCGGAGGATTTGGCACCGTGTTCCGCTGTCGTCAGCCCACGCTCGATCGGGTCGTCGCGGTCAAGGTGTTGACCACAGGGTTGGAAGCGAGCAACCGCGACCGGTTCCTGCGGGAACAACGCGCGATGGGACGGGTGTCGGGGCACCCGCACATCGTGACGGTCTTCGAGGTCGGGGTTCTCGACAGCGGTCGCCCGTACATCGTGATGCAGTACCACCCCGACGACTCCCTCGATGCCCGGATCCGCGCCCTTGGTCCGCTTCCGTGGCCCGAGGTTCTCGCGCTCGGGGTGAAGATAGCCGGCGCGCTCGCGACTGCGCACCGGGTCGGCACCTTGCATCGCGACATCAAACCGGCGAACATTCTGCTCACCGATTACGGCGAGCCTCAACTGACGGATTTCGGTGTCGCCCGCATCGCTGGCGGTTTTGAAACCACCACCGGGGTCATCACCGGTTCGCCCGCCTACACCGCACCGGAGGTGCTCCGCGGCGACCCCTCTACCCCCGAATCCGATATCTACGGGCTCGGCGCCACCTTGTTCTGCGCGCTCACCGGGCACGCCGCCTTCGAACGTCGGAACGGTGAACAGTTGGTCGCCCAACTCGTGCGTATCACCTCCGATCCCTTTCCCGCTCTGCGCGGACAGGACATCCCCGACGACGTCTGCGGCTGCATCGAACAGGCAATGGCCCGCGAGGGTGCGGTGCGCCCGTCCTCCGCCGCAGCGTTCGGCGACCTCTTACGCAGCACCCAAGGGGCTCACGGGCTGCCGGTCGACGACATGGCACTGGCAATCGAACCCGAGACGCACTTCACCCACGGGCCGGCGGACCCGGACCCCGCGCCTTCCCTGCGGAAGGCATATCAGGGTGCGGTTACGACCGCACCACCTGCACCGGCGATCCGCTTCCGGCCGCCGCGTGCGGTACGGCCGCTGGTCGAGCGATCGAGATTGATCGACATGCTCGACACCAGCCGTCGCCGTCAGCTGACCCTCATCCACGGTCCGGCGGGTTTCGGGAAGAGCACGCTGGCCGCGCAGTGGGGTGAGTTCCTGACCGCGGGCGGAACCTCCGTTGCCTGGCTGACCATCGATCACGACGACAACAACGTCGTGTGGTTTCTGACCCATGTCATCGAGGCGGTCCGCAAGACTCGACCGAACATGGCGCGGGAGCTGAGCGAGACACTCGAGCACCACGGCGCCGACGCCGAACAATACGTCCTGGCCGAGTTGATCGACCAGATTCATGCCGCCGGTGAACCGTTGGTGCTGATACTCGACGACTGGCACCGCGTCACCGATCCCTCGACTATCGGGGCGATGGAATTTCTCCTCGACCACGGTTGCCACCACCTGCAAACGGTCATCACCAGTCGAACACAATCCGGCATTCCGGCCAGCCGCATGCGGGTTCGCGACGAGCTGGTCGAGATCGATTCGACGGCACTGCGGTTCGACGAGGATGAAGCGCGCGCTTTGCTTCGCGATGTCAGTGGGCTCACCCTCGGCGATGTGGCGGTCACCGATCTCACCCAAGTCACCGAAGGCTGGGTGGCGGCGCTGCAGCTGGCGACCTTGTCGCTGCGTAACTGCGATGACCCGGACGATCTGATCGCCCACTTGTCCGGCCGGCATCGCACCATCGGCGACTATCTCGCCCAGAACGTCCTCGACGCCCTCCGGCCAGAGCTACTCGAATTCATGCTGGCCACCTCGGTCGCCACCACGATCAGCGGAGAGCTGGCAGCCGAGCTGGCGGGGACGAGAGCGGGTCACGCGCAGGCGATGCTCGAGGAGATCGAACGATGCGATTTGTTTCTCCGTCGCCTCGACGACGACGGGCGATGGTTCCGATACCACCATTTGTTCGCAGAATTCCTCCAGCAACGCCTCGAACGTGACCATCCGGGGCGGGTCGAACAGCTGCACGCCGTCGCCGGGCGGTGGTTCGGCGAGCACCGATTTCTCAATGCTGCCGTCAATCACTTTCTCGCCGCCGGGGACCCGGAGTCCGCGGCGGAGATCATCGAGAGCGACGGCGGCCAACTACTCGAAGATTCCCAGATCTCCACCCTCCGGGGTCTGGTCGAGAAGCTTCCCCCGGAGATGGTCGACGCCCGTCCCCGTCTTCAACTCGCGGTGGCGTGGGCAAACAGTCTGCTCCATCGACCGGACGCGATGCATCACGCACTCGAACGTGCCGAAGCTGCACTGTCGAGCTCCTCGCTCACCGAAACCCAGATCGCCGATCTCCGCACCGAAGCTGTGGTGGTGAAGGGGGTAGCGGAGATCCGCGCCGACCGCATCGAGGGCCTCGACGAACTCGTCGCGGTCTGCCAGGCCCGACCGGACACTCTGCGGCCCTGGGTCGCGTCCGTCGCAGCGAATGTCGCAACTTTCGGAGCCATTTATCACTTCGACTTCGGTGCCGCCCGCCGATTCCAGCAATGGGCCCAGCCCTACCACCAACGGAACCGCGGTCCGTACAACGTGGTGCAGGGCTTGTGCTGTCTCGGACTTGCCGATCACGAGGAACTCGACCTCGACAGCGCCGAGGATCATTTTCGGGCCGCCCTGCGCGTCGCCCGCCGGGCCGGCGGCCTCCAGTCGCACGCCGCTCGCCTCGCCGGAAGCCTTCTCGGTCAGATCCACTACGAGCGCGGTGACATCGCGCAGGCCGAGCGTCTCCTCGACGAGGGGTATCAGCTGGGGGCTGAGGCCGGAATCGTTGATTTCAAACTTGCCCGGTACGTGACCGGAGGCCTGATCAAGGCGCTGCGAGGAGATCGGGGCGAGGCGCTGAGTCGACTGAAAGAGGGTGCGCGCATAGCTCGTTCGATGGCGCTGCCCCGGTTGCAGGCCGCCGTGGACCAGGAGATGGTGCGCCTGGGTTTCGCGGACGCACCGGGCGCCATCCTACGGCCGCGGGGGCCCCACGTTCCGCTGCACGGAATCGCGGCGATCATCGCGCAGATCAGCGACGCCACCCTCATCCGCGCCCAGCTTCGGCCTACCGCCACCGCTGACCAGGTCGATCTCGCCTGTCAATGGGCTCGGCAATGGACTGAGGATCTCGAGAGGCAGGGCCGGCCCCGTGCGCTGCTTCACGCGCGGCGGCTGTATTTGGCGACTCTGATCCGGGCCGGCAGGACCGCGGAAGCAAAGGAACTGTGCACCGCGATAGCCGCCGCATGCCTGCCGGTGGGCATGGTGCGGTTCCTACCCGACGGCGGCCCAGGGATCGCGGAGTTGGTGGCCGAGCTGCGTGGTGATTTAGCCGAAGGCCGGTGGTTGCCGACCTGGTCGCCGGTAACCCGGGACTTCCTCGACCAGATGGCCGGGGCGGAGTCCGTGTATCAGTTGTGAACGATCAGTCACGGGCAGCGGCATTGACACGGTCCTCAGCGGGCATGACCTTGGCCAATTCCGACGCCGCGTGGTCGAGGTGCTGGCGCAATCTGGCCTCGGCCAGCTCCGGGTCGCCGGCACGCATCGCTTGCGCGATCTGTTCGTGCTCGTCCCAGGCCGAGGTGAAGACCTCCTTGACATGGAGGACCTGGACCATGGCACGTTCGACGGTCGACCACACCGGCATGATCGAACGGCGGAAGAACGAATTCTCGGTGGCGTCGAGAATCGACATGTGGAAGTCGCGGTCGGCTGCGAGGAGTTGCGCAGGACCATACGTCGGCACCAACGAACGGTGCGTCTCCACCACCTTCTCGATGGTGGCCAGTCCCCAGACCGGCTGGTGCTCGGCGACGTGTCGTACCGCGCGGGATTCGAGCGCTCCGCGTACCTCGAACACGTCGCGCAGATCGCGTTCGGTGAACTGGCGCACGGCGACCCCGCCCCCTGGTACTACCTCGAGGAGTCCTTCGGCCACCAACTCGGCGGTCGCGGTTCGGATCGGCATTCGGCTGACGCCGAGCTGCTTGGCCAGCTGTACCTGGTTGAGTCGCGATCCGGACGGAATCTCCCCCAGCGCGATGGCAAGCCGAAGTCGGTCCCGCACTCCGCGGACCAAGGCGGTGGTGTCGCGCGGGGGTAACTCACCGAGTACCGACTCCCCCAGCGCGAAGTCGCCCATCCCGGTGACGCCGTCGGCTACTTGCTCAGACATGATTGCCCCTCCGCTGTGTCACTGATCGCGGGTGGCGAGGCCTTCCGTCACCCCGACGAGGTCAGTGAGAGCGACCGCCCGGCTCGTTGGCGACAGACCCTCACGGAGGTGAGTATAGCGCCGATCGTGATACTGGATCCACAATCCACGGAACGGGTGTGCATCGCACCATTCCGGAAATGGCCTCCCTACGGCTCGACCAGCAGGACATCAAGTGTCCGTGGTCCGTGTACACCCTCGACCCGGTCGAGTTCGATGTCGCTGGTCGCGGACGGACCCGAGATGAATGTCAGCGGCCGGGTCGTGTCGAGGCGAGCGAGTGCCTCGGGCACGGTCGCGACGATCTGGTGCGCCTCGATGATGCACAGGTGGTAGTCGGGGACGAGGGTCAGCGCCCGACGGCCTTGAGCGGCGCCGGCGTCGAGGACGATGGTCCCGGTTTCGGCGATGGCGACAGCACAGCCGGTGACGACCCCGTCGACGGTGTCGAGCTCGGGGATCGTCAACGGCGCATCGTCAACCCACGTCACCTCCGGGCTGCGCCACGCGGTCGCCATCCCCGGTGGGGCAATGACTCGGGCGGCCCCGCGGCGGGCCAACGTCGCCGCAATCTCCCCTCGTACCTGCCCAGCAGGAACCCGTCGGACGTCGGCCTTGTAGTCGGCGATCCGCTCTTGTGCCAGAGCAAGGAGATCCGGGTACTCGCGGCTCATGTCGTAGTCGCGGGGAATGTCCCCCACCGCCGGACGATCGCTGAGCGCGTTGTGGATACGGCCGAGGATCGCGGTTCGGGCATCAGTCATCGGGACGGTCCTTCCGATTCTATTTCCACCAGGTTCGGAATGACTCGGCTGCCGGCATCGGCATGTCCCTGGTCGCCGTCCACCGGGAACCGGGAAACGGCAGACGGGAGACCTTTCCGTCTGAAGGGGCGAGCTTGGCGGCCGCTGCGCCCGCCCGCTGGGCGAGCGCGTATTTGCGGGGATCGGCGAACACTGACGCCATCGCGCTCATCGCGAGTGCTTCCGGGGAAGCCTTGCTCTTGTTGTCCACAGCGCGGGCGCGCAAGTGGGTGAGGACTTCGGGGATGTCGATGCGCACGGGGCATACCTCGAAGCACGCGCCGCACAGCGACGATGCGAACGCCAATGATGCCGCTTGCTTGTCGTGGGGGTCGTCGACCAGTTGCGGGGTCAAGATCGCGCCGATGGGGCCGGGGTAGACCGATCCGTAGGACTGGCCGCCGGTGCGCTCGTAGACCGGGCACACATTCAAGCATGCCGAGCACCGGATGCACCGCAGTGCCTGACGCCCTACAGGGTCGGAGAGGGTGGCGGTCCGGCCGTTGTCGAGGAGAACCAGGTGGAATTCCTGTGGTCCGTCACCGGGAGTGACGCCGGTCCACATCGAGGTGTACGGGTTCATCCGTTCCGCGGTCGACGAGCGCGGCAGCAGTTGCAAGAACACCTCCAGATCGCGGCTGGTGGGCACCAGTTTCTCGATCCCCATCACCGTGATCAGGGTTTGCGGCAGGGTCAGGCACATGCGGCCGTTTCCCTCGGATTCGACGACCATGATCGAGCCGGTGTCCGCGACGGCGAAGTTCGCTCCCGAGACCGCGACCTTCGCGGAGAGAAACTTCTCGCGCAGATGTCGGCGTGCCGCCTCGGCCAGAGCTTTCGGTTCCGCAGACAGGTCGGCGGGCGCTCCGGGCATCTTGTCGCGGAAGATCTCGCGGACTTCGGCACGGTTGCGGTGGATGGCCGGAACGAGGATGTGGGAGGGACGGTCGTCACCGAGTTGGACGATCAGTTCGGCCAGGTCGGTCTCGATAGCGGTCACGCCCCCCTCTTCGAGGGCTTCGTTCAACCCGATCTCGGCAGTCGCCATGGACTTGACCTTGACTACTTCGTCGGCGCCGGCAGCCCGAGTCAATTGGAGCACAATGGCATTGGCTTCTGCGGCGTCGCGCGCCCAGTGCACGACTCCTCCGCGGGAAGTCACTGCGGCTTCGAGCTTTTGTAGGTAGGTGTCGAGGTGCGCGAGGGTTTCGTCCTTGATCGCTTCGCCGGCGCGGCGGAGCCGTTCCCAATCCGGCACCTCACCGACCGCGGCGGCCCGCTTGTCCCGGATGGTGTGGGTGGCGTGGCGCAGGTTGCTCCGCAGCTGTGAGTCACCCAGTGCTTCGTGGGCGGCCTTGGGGAAAGTGGGAACACCCATCCAGGTCACTGGGTTACGTGCCACGGGTCCTCCTCGGTCGAGGCGAGAATGTCGGCCAGGTGCAGTGTGTGCACGCCGGTGCTCAGGCGCGAGAGGCCTCCGCCGATGTGCATCAGGCACGAGTTGTCTCCGGCGGTGAGTACTTCGGCGCCGGTGTTGAGGACACATCGCATTTTGTCGCTGAGCATGGCGCTCGAGGTGTCGGCGTTCTTGATCGCGAATGTGCCCCCGAATCCGCAACACGACTCGGCGGAGGGCAGTTCGATCAGGTCGATGCCGCGGACTGCTTTCAGCAGCGTCAAGGGGCGCTCGCCGACGCCGAGCATCCGCAACGAATGGCACGTGGGGTGGTAGGTGACGCGGTGGGGGAAGTAGGCCCCGACGTCGGTCACGTTGAGCACGTCGACCAGGAACTCCGACAGCTCGTACATGCGGCGGGAGAGCCCGTCGCCGACGGTGGGCAGCTTGGGGTAGATGTCGCGGACCATCGCGGCACATGATCCCGACGGTGCCACGACCGCGGTGTACCCGTCGAACACCTCGGCCATGCGGGCGGCGAGCCGGGTGGCGTGGTCGCGGTAGCCGGTGTTGAAGTGCATCTGTCCGCAGCAGGTCTGCTCGAGAGGAAACTCGATGGTGCAGCCGAGGCGTTCAAGCAGCCGCACGACGGCCTTGGCTGTATGCGGGTAGAGGGTGTCGGTGAGGCAGGTCGCCATCATGGCGACCCGCATCCCCGCCGCCGGCAACGATGTTGGACTCTCGTGCTGGGCGGCTGTCATTTGCCCGAACTCCACTGCACCGCTTGTTTTCCGGAGAGCATTTCGTCGATCCGCCGATCATCGTATCCGGCTTCGGAGAGGACCTCGCGGGTGTGTTCCCCCAGCAGCGGCGGTGGGCGGCGCAGCCAGTTCTTCTCGCTGCCGGTGATGTTGACCGCCTGCCCTAGGACTTTCATCGTGCCGAGTGTGGTGTGTTCGGTCTCTTGGACCATGTCCAGGCCCGCGGTGACGGGGTGATCGAGAGCCTGTGCGACCGTCAGGACCGGACCGCACGGAACGCCGGAGGCCGCGACGATGCGCAACCATTCGTCGGTCGACTTCGCGGCGAGGACGTCCTCGATGATGCCGCGCAGCTGACCGCGGTTGTTCATCCGGGCGGCGTTGTCGATGAATCGTGGGTCACTTTCGCAGGCCTGCAGTTCGAGCACCTCGCACAGCCGGTGCCACATCTTCTCGTTGCCGCAGGCCAGGGTCATGGCGCCGTCGGCGGTCTTGAATGTGCCCTGCGGGAACATGATGGGATGGTCGTTGCCGTCCTGACCGGGGACGACTCCGAGGCTGAGGTATTTTTGCGCCTGGTAAGAGAGCATGGTGAGCATGGACTGCATCAACGAGCCCTCGACGACGGAACCGACCCCGGTGCGTTCGCGTTCGTAGAGTGCGCCCAGCACACCGACCGCGCCGAACACTCCGGTGACCGAGTCCGCGACTGCGATGCCGACGCGCAGGGGGCCGGTCTCGGCGGTGCCGGTGATGCTCATCAGCCCCGACATCGCTTGGGCGGTCTGGTCGAATCCGGGCAGTTCCGCGCCTGGTGCGCGTTGCCCGAATCCGCTGAGCGAGACGTAGATGAGCCGGGGGTTGAGTTCATGGAGTTCCTCGGCGCCCAGTCCCATGCTGTCGGTGGTGCCCGGTTTGAAGTTCTGGACGAACACGTCGGCGGTCCGGATGAGTTCCTTGCATGCGTGAATGCCCTCCGGGGTGCGCAGGTCGAGGGCGATCGACCGCTTGTTCCGGTTGGAGGCCATGTAATAGACGCTCTCCCCGTCCTGGAACGGGCCGGATTGACGAGCGGGGTCACCGACGGGCAGGGTCTCTATCTTGACGACGTCGGCGCCGAGGTCGGCGAGCTGCATGGTCAGGGTCGGCCCGGACAGATAGCGGGTGAGGTCGACAACGCGGATTCCGTCGAGTGCAGCCATGTCAGTTCTCTTCCTGCTGGTCGAACACGGGTCGGCGTCCTTGCTCGAAGGCCGCCACCCCTTCCTTGAGGTCCTCGCCTTCGTAGGCTTCGATACTCAGCCGCGACAGCAATTCGGTATCCGCCGCGGTCAGGGCGCGCCCGTGCATGTCGGCGACCAGTTTGGAGGCACGCATGGTGACCGCTGACTGCCGGCAGATCTGTGCGACGAATCCAGCTGTGGCGGCGGTGAGGTCGTTCGTCGGAACGATCTTCTGCACCAGTCCCAGCCGTTGAGCGTCTTCGGCGTAGATCAGTTCACCGCTGAAGAGGAGGTATTTCAAACCCGCCGAGCCGATCAACCGGGCTGCCGCGGAGGCCTCGGTGTATCCGAGGATGACGCCGAGTTTGCCGATAGGGATGCCGAATCGGGCGTCCGCGGCCGCGATGCGGACATCGCATGCGGTGGACAGCTCGCAGCCTCCACCGACGGCCAGCCCGCGTATCGAGGCGATCACGGGGACGGGAATCGCGGCCACTGCGCGCAGGGTTTGGGCAACGAACTCGTTGTAGTGTGTGGCGTCGGCGGCGGTCATCCGGGTGCGGGGGAACT
This sequence comes from Rhodococcus sp. NPDC057014, assembly GCF_042673295.1. Taxonomy (NCBI): domain Bacteria; kingdom Bacillati; phylum Actinomycetota; class Actinomycetes; order Mycobacteriales; family Nocardiaceae; genus Rhodococcus; species Rhodococcus sp. NPDC057014. The sequence continues at coordinate 8,897 of NZ_JBHUSF010000050.1, read as the reverse complement.
CTTTGATGTCGGCTCCGGCGGCGAACGCCTTCGAACCGGCACCCCGTATCACGACGGCACGCAGGTTCGGGTCACCGGCGAGGGCATCGAAGATCGCCTTCAGTCGCTGCCAGCTCGCCAATGCCAAGGCATTGTGGGCCTGCGGATGGCTCAGGGTGACTATGGCGATGGTTCCGTGCTGCTGGAGCGCGACACGATCGATCACGTCGGCCGCCGGCGGATCGGTGTCGAGCAGCTGCCTCAGCGCCGATTCCAGATCGGTCGCCATGGTCGACTCCTGGGTGATGGTCATGATGGGTTGTGCTTCCTCACTGTCGGGTGATCCACCCCAACAGCCGCTTTCGGCGGTCGGTCGGGGACGCTGTTCGCCTCACGCTGTGAACGTTCGGCGGTCGGAGCGGGGCGTGTTCGTCGGATCTGGAGAAGAGGGCGGGCAGAGGCGGGGAGGTTGAGCCCGCCTCTGCCCGTCGGCAGCCGGGCCTGGGTACCAGGTGCATGTCGGTTCAGGACTGACCGGCGGTCCGGCTCGTCGGCTGCGGCATCACCCACCCATCGCCGATGATGGGCTGTTAGTGGGTGGTGTCGATGGAGACGTGCTTGCGCTGGGTGAAGCTTTCGACCATGCCTTCGAGTGAGAATTCGCGGCCGATACCGCTGCGCTTGTACCCGCCGTAGGACTGACCGAGTACCTGGCCGCCACCCTGGTTGACCTGAACCCAGCCGGCCTCGATCGAATGCGCTGCGCGCAAGGCACGGCCGATGTCGTGGGTCCAGATGAAGGCCGAGAGACCGTAGTGGGTGTCGTTGGCCATGCGGATGACGTCGTCCTCGTCTTCCCAGGGGATCACGCACATCACCGGGCCGAAGATTTCCTCTTGCGCGATGCGCCACTCGTTCTCCACACCGACGATGACGGTGGGTTCGACGTAGTAGCCCTCCGACAGCGGTCCGGCGGTCGGCGGCATCCCGCCGGTGGCCGCGGCGGCGCTGCTGCGCTGCAGGCCGTCGTCGATGTACCCGCACACGCGGTCGAACTGCTTCTTGTTGACGATCGCGCCGATATCGGAATCCTCGTCGAGGGGGTCACCGACCTTGAGCTTGGACAGGTTCGCGGTGACCTTGTCGACGAAGGAGTCGAGGATGCTCTTGTGGACGAACAGGCGCGAGCCGGCAGTGCAGGACTGGCCCTGTCGGACGAACCGCATGCCGGTGATGGTGCCCTGTGCCACCCAGTCCTCGTTCGCATCCGGGTAGACGATCTGGGGGTTCTTCCCGCCCAGCTCGAGGGAGACCGGCAGAATCCTGTCGGCGGCGGCGGACATCACCCGCGAGCCGACCGCGGTGGATCCGGTGAACGAGAGCTTCCGCACGTCCGGATGGGTGATCAGCGCTTCACCGGCTTCGGTACCGTAGCCGACGATCACGTTCAGGACGCCTCGGGGGAGGAATTCGTTGGCGATCTTGGCGATTTCGAGGACGGCGAGGGGTGCGTCCTCGGCGGCCTTGAGTACCAGGGTGTTTCCGGCGGCAAGTGCGGAGGCGATCTTCATCACGGCCAGCTGAACCGGGGCGTTCCAGGGGGTGATCGCGCCGACGACGCCGAGCGGCTCCCGGCGCGAGTAGTCGAGGACCGTGGCGTTGAGCGGGATGGTCTCGCCCTTGACCTCGCTGGCCACCGAACCGAAGTAGCGGAAGACGTCGATGGCGAAGTTCACCTCGCCGCGGGACTGGGTCCGCAGGGCGTTGCCGTTCTCGACGGAGATGATACGGGCGATGCGTTCGACGTGCGGTTCGAGGGCATCGGCGATCTGCTGAAGCAGGCGGCCCCGTGCGCGGGGTGCGGTGTCTCGCCAACCCGGGAATGCTCTGCCGGCGGCGTTGACCGCGTCGGCGATGTCCTTCTCCCCGCCGCGGGGCACGCGGGCGATCACCTGTCGGTCTCGGGGGCTTTCGACGGGAATCCATTCGTCGTTTCGGGCGCCGACCCACTGGCCGTCGACCAGATTCAGATACTCGTTCGCAAGTTCTGCCGTTACTGTCGCCATGTGCTTGATGCTTTCCGTGTGTGCTGAGTGGTCGTGTGAGGCCTGTGGGCGGGTGCCGACGTGTTCGGTACGTCGAGGGCACCGGCTACCCGGTGCAGTTACTTGAGTCCGACCTTGCCGATCACCGCGGAGGCGTCGAGGTGGCCGTCGCTGGCTGCCAGTTCGTCGAGCTTGTCCTTAGCGCCGCGCCCGACGACCAGTTCGACTCCGGCGCTGTCGGCGGCGGTCGCGGCCAGGCCGAGGTCCTTGGCCAGCAGTGCGGCCGCGAATTTGGGGGCGTAGCCGTTGTCGGCGGCGCTCCCCTCGACGAGTCCGGGCAGCGGGCAGAAGTTGTGCAGTGCCCAGCAGTCACCCGATGAGGTGCTCAGGACGTCGAACAGTTTCTGCGGTGCCAATCCGAGCCGTTCGGCGATGACGAACGCCTCGGTGAGGGCGACCAGGCTGCTGCCGAACACCATCTGGTTCACCGCTTTTGCGACCTGGCCGGAGCCGGGTCCGCCGGTGAGGACGGTGCGCGATCCCATCGCCTCGAACAGCGGCCGAACTTTCTCCACGGTGTCGGCGGCGCCGCCGATCATGAAGGTCAACGTTCCATTCTGGGCGCCGGCCAGACCGCCGGAGACCGGCGCGTCGAGGACGTCGATGCCCAGCTCGACACCACGCTCGTGCAGATCGCGTGAGGTGGGTACGTCGATCGACGAGGAGTCGATGACCACGGCGCCGGGGGCCAGGACGGTCAGCGGTCCGTCCGCGACCAGCAGCGCCTGTCGGACGTGATCACCCTTGGGGAGCATGGTGATCAGGACATTGACGTCGGTGGCGGCCTCGACCGCAGACGAGGCGACCTTGATCCCGTCCTCGACGGCGCGGTCCCGGGCGTCGGCGACGACGTCGAATCCCTTCACATCGTGGCCGGCCTTGACGAGGTTGGCGGCCATGGGCCGTCCCATCGTGCCCAGTCCGATGAACCCGATCGTGGTCATCTGATCCTGCTTTCGTAGTGGTTTCGGTGTTGCAACTCACTATCGGGTGGGGATGCACGCACAAACAAGAAGGACTCGTGCATATCAACTGTGCAAAGATGCACAGTGTGAACCTCGAAGATCTCCGCTATTTCCTGGCTCTGACGCGGTACGGGAAGCTCGCCGTGGCCGCTCAACGTCTCGGGGTCGAACACACCACGATCCGCCGACGGGTGACCGCTCTCGAGAAGGATCTCGGCACCCGGCTGTTCGACAAGACGCCGGGGGGCTGGATTCTCACCAGCGCGGGCCAGCGTCTTCTGCCCTACGCGCAGCGGATCGAATCGGAGTCCGATTCGGCGCAGGCCGCCATCAGCGACCGTAAACACAGCCCACAGGGAACGGTGCGCATCGTGGCCACCGACGGCTTCGGCGGTACCGTCATCGCTCCCGGCCTGGCCCGGCTCCGCGCCGAGCATCCCGCGATCGAGGTCGAACTGGTCACCACCAGCCACCTCCTCAGCTACGGCGTCGGAGAGTTCGATATCGCGGTCACCCTGCACCGGCCGGAGCGACCGGGGTTCAAGATGATGCCCCTGTGCGACTACGACCTAAGGCTCTACGCCAGCCCGCAGTACCTGGCTACCCATCCCCCGATCACCGACCCCGACGACCTCGCCGCACATGACATCGTCTGGTTCGTCGAATCCTTGCTCGACCTCCCGGAGTTGCAGAGCGCCGAAGATATCGCCGCCAAGGCGAACATCGTCTTCCGGACCACGAACCTGTTCGCCCAACTCGAGGCAGCAGCCAGCGGTATCGGATTGGCACTCGTCCCGTGTTTTCTCGCACATTACGACCAGCGCCTGCGGCCGGTGCTGCACCAGCAGGTCCGCGCCCAACGCAGCTTCTGGATGGTCGTGCCCGCACGTCTGCTCAACACCGAGCGCGTAACCACGGTGTGCGATCACCTCACCGACACCGCACGTCGAGAGCGTGCCCGCCTGGTGCCCGATCCTCAAACCGACTAACCGACACAGGGGGGGATACGGAGGACTACGTCCGCCCGTACCCCCTGCGGGCTATACCGTTTCGGTGATCGGCCGGTCGACCCACGACATCAGGCCCCGCAACTTCAGACCGACTTCCTCGATACCGTGGGCCTTGCCCTCTTCGCGCAAGCGCAGGAACTCGGGACGCCCGTGGTCGTCCTCGGCGATCCATTCCTTGGCGAAGCTGCCGTCCTGGATCTCGCCGAGGATCTTCTTCATCTCCGCCCGCGTGGCGTCGTTGACGATCCGCGGACCACGGGTCAGGTCACCGAATTCACAAGTGTCACTGCAGGAATAACGCTGCCGGGCGATTCCGCCCTCATACATGAGATCCACGATGAGCTTGAGCTCGTGCAGCACCTCGAAGTACGCAATCTCGGGCTGATAGCCGGCGTCGACCAGGGTGTCGTAACCGGCCTGGATCAGCGCCGAGGTACCACCGCACAGCACGGCCTGTTCGCCGAACAGGTCGGTCTCGGTCTCCTCCGCGAAGGTCGTCTCGATTACCCCCGCCCGAGTTCCACCGATCGCCTTGGCGTACGACAGACCCAGTTCGAGCGCCTTCCCCGACGCGTTGCTCTCGACGGCAACCAGGCACGGCACCCCGTGGCCGTCGGCGAACTGCCGACGCACCAGGTGGCCGGGGCCCTTGGGCGCGATCAATCCGACATCAATCCCGGCCATCGGCTCGATGTAGCCAAAACGCACGTTGAAGCCATGGCTGAAGAACAGCGCATCGCCGGGCTGCAGGTTGGGCGCGATGTCCTGCGCGTACAACGATCGCTGCACCGTGTCGGGCGCCTGGATGGAAATGACGTCCGCCTCGGCCGTCGCTTCGGCCGGGGTGAGCACGCGCAGACCTTCCTCCTGCGCCTTGACCCGGGACTTCGATCCCTCCAGGAGACCGACACGCACGTCGACACCCGAATCACGCAGGTTCAGCGCGTGCGCATGCCCCTGGCTGCCGTAGCCGATGACGGCGACTTTCCGCCCCTGGATGATTCCCACATCGGCGTCGTCGTCGTAATAGATCTTCGCTGCCATAACTTCCTTCTTCTCTATTGCCACGTGGAGCGACGCGGTCACACAACGATGAGTTGCGTCATGATCTGTCGTCGGGATAAGCCGGGTCGCACGGCCGTTCCACGACTGTCACTCCTGAAGACATTCACAAGGCCGTCGGCATTCGAGCGGGCTTGTGGACCACCACACCGAGGCGTGGATCCAGGATACACAGATTGCTCCGGGTAACCAAGGATTCGCCTGGATTCGTCTACCCCGCCTCATAGGCGTAGCTAAACCTCGCGGCTCGCCCGTTCGATGCGTCATCGCTCCGAGCCCGCCTGGGTCAAGCTGTTTGCGTGCTGCGGCATACAAACAGCAGTTCACCTCTTTAGCTAAGGCGAAGCGCACCCGTCTGCGGCACCCGGTTATCGCGGTCGCCCAGCTGTACTTGACGACGCCATTCGACTGTTTCGATACCGGACTGATTTGCAACCCCAACGCGCACCCGTAACGGGTACGACCTGCGGAGCCGCAATCTCGCCATCCACCGGCCAAGGCCCGCGGCGCCGACCGGCAACATCCCCTTCATTGCGGTACGCCCGGACACCGGACCGGCCAGTCAGGAAACCCCGGACCACATCAACGAGCCGATCCGAGACAGCCGGAATACTGATGATGCGAGGTGAGGACTGGCTGACTCACGCCAGCGAGTCTCGGCTTCGTGCACCGCGTTAATCAGCAGTGGGCTGGTCGAGCAACAACAGCAGATCCGCGAGGATTTTGTCGGCTTCGTCTTCGATGCCGTCGAGGATGTCGGTAACGTCCTGGAGGTGGGTGTGGGCTCCTCGTCGGGCGGCAATGCCGCGTTCGTAGTAGCCCTGGTCCAGCTCGATGTTTACCACGAACGGGACTGATGCGTCCTCGCCTGACTTCGTCGTGAGCTGCCAGGTCCGAGGCCGCTTATGCGCTGGCGCCTGCCCGGCAAGGTGCGCCCGGACCAGGGCGGCGATGGAGTGCCCGGTCAGCGGAGTCGGATCGTAGGGGGTGTGTCCCCACCGGTCGATGGGTGTGAAAAGTGGCTGTTCGTCGCGGCGTGCACTGTCCGCGAACACCGATAGGCTCGCACCTTTATCGAGGCGGCCGGCGAGAAGCTTGGCGCTCGGATACCGGTCCAGGAAGCCGAGCACCTCAATCCAATTCCGATACACAACAACAGGTTCGACACCAGATCTGGCGGTGACACGCACCCAGCCCTCGGCCGCCCTGAGGACGAGCGCGTCGCGCTCGGCGGTGATGTCGGTGCGCCGCAGGCGGGCGATCTCCTCGAAACCCAACCCCGCTGCGGCCAGGGTGAGGATGAGGGCGTCGCGTCGGCCGAACAACCCGCCCGGCCACCCGGTCACCGGAATCCGGGGCACCACCTGCGCCACCCGCTCCCCGACCCGGGCCAGCCGGTCCGCACGGGTGGTGCTGAGTAGCTGCCGGATCGCCTCCGCGCGGCCCGGGGCCGGCAACCCGGCCCTGGTGTGGACGGCATTGATCGCGGCGACCCGGCGACGCTGAGTTCCGTCGGCCGCGGGGTGATCGGCGAGAAACTCCGCCAACACCGACGGAGGTGCGGGCAACGCCCGGTGGTCGCACGCGGTGCACCAATCCGAGAACAACGCCCAGTCGTACCGATACCGGCGCGGCACTACCGGATTCGGACTGTTACCCACCGATGGTGTGATGGTGGCGGAGTCGACGTACATGCTCAGAGGCCGATCTCAGTGACGGCGTTTCCGACGAGGGGTGCGTGTTCGCGGGCGTAGAGCTCGACCATCGCGGGCGTGGCATGTCCGGTCTGCCGCATGATCGCGTGTGCGTCGGCGCCGTTGCGGAACGCCTGGGTGACGAACCCGGCCCGCAGCGAGTGCCCACCGAGCTGCGCGACGACGTTCTCGTCGTAGCCGGCCGCGGCCGCGCGGCGGCGGATCGCCGAATGCACCGACGCCCCCGACAGTGCGGTGTCGGACAGATTGCCGTTCTTGGCGATCGCCCGGAACAACGGCGCCCGGGCCCGCATCCGCGGCAACCCCGTTCGGCAGACATGATGCTCGAACGGTGGGGTGGTGCGCAGCAACCGGATCACCCCGGGGCGGGCGGCGAGATCGGATGCAGCTCCGGGCCCGTGCACAGGGCACGGGACAGCGGATGGAACGGGTCCACCACCGCATCCTGGTCGTCGACCCGGACACGCACCAGCAGATACGACCACCGCGCCGACGTGTCGGCCGGATCCGTCAACGGGCGGGTTTCATGACGCGCCACCGCAGCAACCGCACCGGTAGCGGTCACCTTCAGTCGCAGTGACAGCCCACCCGGATATGCGAACCCCGCGTGCCTGGCATCCGCGTTCCTGTGCATGGGTGCTGAGCAGGTGTTTCACCCGGTGGGTGGGCGTGCGCCGGAAAGTGATGGTTGACACAGACCCTAGTTGATGTAGATCATCTACAGGAACTCTTACTGAGTCAGGAAAGGATTGTGGTGCCATGAGTAAGTACCGAGTTATCGACACTGATACCCACCTCATCGAGCCGGCGGATCTGTGGACCGAGCGCCTGCCGAAGGCGTGGGGCGCGGACGTTCTGCACGTCAAGTGGGATGAGAAGAGTCAGTCGGATCTGTGGTTCTTCGACGATCAACCGCTCAAGGGTGCGTGGACGTGGGCGAACTGGAACTGGAAGAACTTCAACTCCGAACTGCACGACGGTAGCGGCCCCACCCGCCTCGACGAAGCCCATCCGGCCACCTACGACGTCGACGAGCGCGTGAAGTTCATGGACGACCAGGGCTTCGAGATGCAGGTGCTGTACCCGAACCTCGCCGGATTCGACTGGAAGCCGTTCGTGCAGCACCCCAACCGGAACCTGGCGATCGCGCACCTGGCCGCCTACAACGACTTCCAACTCGAATGGGTGGCCAAGTACCCGGGCCGGTTCATCCCCATGATGGTGATCCCGTACTGGGATGTGGCGGCGTCGGTCGCGGAGATCGAACGCCTCGCGGACTCCGGCTTCGGCGGCATCGTGACCACCGGTGCACCGCACGAGCACGGTCAGGCGCCCCTGGGCAGCCGCAAGTGGGATCCGCTGTGGAAGGCATGCGAGGAGGCGGGGCTGTCGGTCAGCTTCCACACCGCCAGCGGCGACTTCCGCGAGATGCTCAAGCACGACGACGACGACGGACTGGTCGGCGGTGTTCGAGTCGCCGCCGACGGACCTCACATCTACCTCGCCAACGCCGTCATCGTCAGCGACCTGCTCGTGTCCGGAATCCTCGCCCGATTCCCGACCCTGCAGTTCGTCTCCGTGGAAAGCGGAATCGGCTGGGCCCCCTTCGTTCTCGATGCCCTTGACAAACGGTTCCAGAAGAACGGCGTGTTCCGCTCGCACCCCGAGTTCGGTGACATGCTCCCCAGCGACTTCTTCAAACGGCAGGTGTCGCTGAACTTCTGGTTCGAACAGCTCGACGACTACCACATCGAAACGCTCTCGCTCAAGCCGCTGATGTTCGAGACCGACTTCCCCCACCCCACCAGCTTCCACCGGCCCACTCTCGAGGAAAACATCGAACTCGTCCTCGGCCGCCAGCCCGAAGAGGTCCGCCGCGCTGTCCTGTGGGACAACGCCGCCCGCCTCTACGGCAAGGCCATGGAGAAGCAGGGTGTCAACCCCAGCCAAACCGTCGCCGGCGTGACTGGCTAACCACACCCCGCACCACCAAGAAGAGCCGGGCGCTCTGGGGCACTCCACCCGCACCCGACGGTGCCCCAGAGCGCCCACCCCACCACC
>NZ_JBHUSF010000049.1:0-38438 GCF_042673295.1 Rhodococcus sp. NPDC057014 | reverse complement strand
CTACGACAAGTACGCCACCACCTATCTCGGTGGCGTACTCCTCGCCGCCTTCGTCATCCATCACCGCGTCCGCAAATAGCAGACACGCTCTAGTCTCCGAGTGCGTGACACTAACTGCAGATCCTCTGGTTGACCAGGGTCGAAAGTCCCTCTCGCTGAGGAAATATCGGCAGTGTGAATCGCATCACTCCGGGGTATCTCGAGTGTAACGAGACGGGCCACTGGTGCGATCATTAGCTGGCAGCAAAACTCCGGGGGGGGGGGCGGACTTCCTCTACCGCCACACAGGTCGCGAGACAGTGACGCTCGTCGACTCATCGGTCCTAGTTGGAAGGCTTAGATGGTGACGTCGTTCGGTGTCTCGCTCGACTCGGCAACCCCTGCTGGGGGCACCACGCCCGCAACGGGTCTCGACGGCCGACCCAGTGGCAGGCGTGCCTGGCAGGCCGCTTACATCCGGCGGTTGTGGGTCTCGGACACGCTGATCGTGATTGCGGCGGTCGCACTGGCGCAGTGGGTGCGCTTCGGCGACAACGGCGTCCTGCACACGTCTGCATTTCCTCAAACCCTCAGTTATACGTTGGTATCTGCCCTACTGGTCGCGTCGTGGCTCGTCACACTTGTTATTTTCCGGACCCGCACGGTTCGCGTGATCGGGAGCGGGCCGGATGAGTATCGGCGAATCTTCGTCTCCACGGTCAGGCTGTTCGGCCTGATCGCCATCGCCGCCCTTTTGTTCCGTCTAGACCTCGCGCGTCTGTACCTCGCGATTGCCTTCCCTGTAGGGCTGGCCGGTCTCATGCTCAGTCGGTGGGTGTGGCGTCGCGTGATCGCCCGTAAGCGTTCTCGTGGCGAGTTCCAGACCTCGGTGCTCGTGGTAGGTGGTGAACGCTCGGTGCGGAGTTTGGCCGAATCGTTCGAGCGGGGCACGGCCGACGGCTATCGGGTGGTTGGCATGTGCATCCCAGGGCACACTGGCGCACGCAACGACAAAATCGTTGTGGGGGAGCGCGATATCCCCGTGTTTGGCGACGAGCGTGACGTCGTTCGCGCGTTGGGTTTCTGCCACGCAGACACCGTCGCCGTGACAGCCACAGAGCACCTCGGGCACGAGGGAATGCGTTCGCTTGCGTGGGACCTCGAGCCACATCATGTGGATCTCGTGGTTTCTCCCGGAATGATGGATGTGTCAGGTCCGCGCCTGTCGATGCGGCCGGTCGCCGGCTTTCCGCTCATTCATGTGGAAAAGCCTCGCTACCACGGCGCTCAGAAGTTCTCGAAACTCTCCTTCGATTTCGTGTTCGCGACGTTTGCGCTCATCATCATCAGTCCGGTAATGATCGCGGCTGCGCTTGCAATCAAGCTGACGAGCGCAGGTCCGGTCTTCTACAAGTCGGAGCGTATGGGGCTGGACGGCAAGCCGTTCCCGATGCTCAAGTTCCGCAGCATGGTCGTGGACGCGGACAAGCAAGTGGCCTCACTCATGGAAGCGAACGAGGGCGCCGGCGTACTGTTCAAGATGCGCGAGGATCCGCGAGTGACGAAGGTGGGGAAGTTCCTCCGCAAGTACAGCCTCGACGAATTGCCCCAGTTCATCAATGTGCTCCGTCGTGAGATGAGCGTCGTGGGACCTCGACCCCCGCTTCGCCGTGAGGTAGAAGCCTATGACGGGGCCGTCAGGCGCCGACTGTTGGTCAAGCCGGGGATTACCGGGCTGTGGCAAGTCAGTGGCCGTTCGGACCTGTCTTGGGAAGAGACTGTGCGGCTCGATCTCTCGTATGTGGAGAACTGGTCGATGATGGGCGACGTGCTTATTGTCGGAAAGACAGTCAAGGCGGTGATGGCCGGTGATGGGGCATATTGATAATTTCGAATATCTTCCAGGAAGATTGCCTGCACCTCGGCTAGGTAACAAACTGCTCGCGGAGAGCCTAGTAGCTGTCTCAGGAGACATCGGAGTGAACGCGTGAAGATACTGCACGTAACCAGCGTCTACGAGGGAGGGGTTAGCCGCGCGATCGAAACGATCGTAAGGATCCTCCCGGAGTGCACCCACTTACTACTGGCCGACGGTGCCGACCTGAACAATGAAAAAGTCTCATATGAATCCCTCGACAAACTTCCAAACGGTTTGCGACACAGAATCCGCTCGACGCGGCGGATGATCGAGTCACATCGGCCCGACATCATACATGCGCACTCAAGTTGGGCGGGATTCTATGCGCGCATAGTTCCATTCGGAATTCCCGTGGTTTATCAACCGCATTGCTTTGTCATGGAAGATCCGACCAGGAGCAGTAGCCTGAGAGCGCTCTACCACGCCGCCGAGCATTTTCTGAGCCTCCGGTCGGATACCACGGTGACGCTTTCTAACCGCGAAATGGAGCTAGCGCGTCGCTTGCTCGGGCATAGGCTATCCGACAAGAAGCGAATCGTGCTCGTCCCAAACGCCCCAAGCAGGATCGTCCAGCAAGGATTGGCGGGGCCAGCGGAAAGAGACAAGCCCGAAGATTCGATCAATGTAATCATGGTCGGCCGAGTGTGCTCGCAAAAGGATCCGGAATTTTACACTCGCGTAATCGATGAAATTAGCAGAATTAGTAACGTTCCTGTTGTCTTCCGTTGGATTGGCGATGGAGACAAGTACCTAAGAGCCAAGCTTGCAGATCACGGAGTAGAGGTTACGGGTTGGCTGGATGGCGCTGAGCTTAATCGGCAACTAACAGAGGCAGACTTGTACCTGCATACGGCCCGGTATGAAGGGTTCCCATTGAGTGTGCTGGATGCAGCCAACTACGACATTCCAATCGTTGCTAGGTCGATTCCGTGCTTTGATGGAACCGGTCTCGTTACGGCTGAATCGCCCGAGGATATGGCGCGAATCGCGATCGAAATATTGGCTGACAGCGTTCTTCGCAAGAAGGCAATTCAGTGCGGACGAGGTCTGTTGGAGACGATGAATGAAGATACTCAACGAGAGGCGCTACGGGCGCTCTATCTTGAGGATGCCGAGGTCCTCCGGTGATTAGCGTCGATATGCCGAGCAGAATACTCGACAGGCATGTAGGTGGGAACACAACCTATGCACGTAAGCTCGAACAGGGTCTGACCGAGCGCGGCGTGACTGTCGGCCGTATCAAGTCTCCGGGCGGCAAGTTAGGGACAATCGCGAGTGAAACGTGCGCTGGGCTCCTCACTCCTCGCCCGGGAAGAATCTTGCACTACGTCGCCGATACCGGACCTCTGGTGCCGACGCGCGGACCCTCGGTGGTCACAGTTCACGGTGTGGCAAGCCGCTGGATCAGCACGGCTCGCAGTCGCCGCCAAGAGGCAGTCTGGCGGACACGGGTGGCGCGAGCGATCGCGAGTACGTCGCGTGTCATCACGGTCTCGGAGTCAAGCGCGCGGGATGTCTCTGATGTTTTCAATGTCCCGCTCGATCGCATCACCGTTATTCCGCATGGTATTTCTCATTCCGAGTACCACAGTCGCGTGCCATTGCCGGAAGGGCTGTCCGAATTAATACCCGAACGATTCGCGTTGTACGTAGGCAACCTCGAACCGAGAAAGAACTTAATCGAGCTAATTCGTGCATTTGAGTCTGCATCCCTGAGGGATATCAAGCTCGTTATTGCCGGCAAACCCGCGTGGAACTTCTCGACGATAATGGAAGAAATAGACCGGTCTTCGAACGTAGTTCATCTTGGTTTCATCTCAGACGCAGAGCGCGTGTTTCTTATGCAGCGCTGCGAAATATTTGTATTTCCAAGCCTTTACGAAGGATTTGGCTTTCCAGTACTTGAGGCGCTTGCGGCCGGCGCTCCTGTAATTTGTTCAAACAATGGGTCCTTGAAGGACGTCGCTGGCCCGGCGTGGCGTCTCCGCAACCTCGACTCGCGTACCATCGCCGACGAGGTCCAAAATGCGCTGCACGATGGCCGCTGGATGCACGAAATAAAGTCGGAAGGACCAGATTGGGCGGAACAGTTCGATTGGAACATTAGTGTGGAGGCCCATATGCGTTTGTACGAGGATTTGGTGTAATGGAATTCTTAATACTACACGCGTATAGCGCACAAAACGCTGGCGATGGGCTACTCGTTGAAGAAGCAATCGAGGTAATCAAAGACCGCTTCGGGCACGATGCTTCAATAACCCTGATGGCTTCGCACCCGCGAACGTTCGACCGATTTGGTGTTTCGGTTGTGAATTCATTGCCACGATCTTGGTCCGAATCAAAAACATACGCTCGAATTTTGCGAAGAATCGACAGCTTTGATCTTGTAGTCGGAGTGGGCGGGGGCTACCTAAGGGCGGGACACCCCATGGAGGCATTGCGATCTGCAATAGTCCATGGCCCGCAGCTGTGGGCCGCGTCGAGGAGAACTGGGCCGGTCGTCTATCTACCGCAAAGTATAGGCCCGGCAGCGTTTGGCCTCAGAGCACCGCTGTCTAGGCTGCTTCGTGGGATTGACGTTGTATACGTGAGGGATGATCGCTCTGTCAATGAGTTCGGCGACGTTGCATTACGCCGTCGCCCCGACATGGCGCTGATCGCAAAAGACGCCGTCGATACTGTTAGTGATATCCCAACTGGCAGGCCAATTCTCAGTGTGCGCGCGATTCGGGGGACTGTCCCGCAACGAGTCCAAACCCTGGCGTCCATAGTTAAGGAATTCGACGGATACATCCAGAGTACGACTGGCGGAAATAACGATGTATCCGCCATGGAATCTCTCAGCCCAGTCGTGACGGTACCTCGTCACGAGTTGATTTCCGCTCGCGCAGAAGGACGCCGGGTGGTGGTCGCCGTTCGGCTGCACGCGGCACTAATGGCATTGAATGCCGGGCATTTTGTGATCCATCTAGCCTACGAGCGAAAAGGCTTTGGCGCATTTCAAGATCTTGGTTTGGACGACTTCGTCCATAATGTCAACAGCTTCGACCCCAAGCATGTGCACCATCAGATTCGTGAATTTTATGAATCCGCTCACCGTCGAGAGAGTTATGCAGAGGCGGTGGGGGTTGCTCGAAGGCGACTTGCACAGAGCAGAGACGTCCTAGAGTCCGACCTGGCCGCACTTATGGGCACAGCAACCTGGGAAGGACGCGGAAGGAAATGACGTCGCACACCCGCAGCCAGGAAGCAAATCTTACGAACGTCGAATTGGCCGCGGAGAAATTAGTAGACAAAGAGTCAATGCCTCGGTCCGTTGTTTTTAATTTTCCTTGGTGGATACATCCGCTATGGCCGGCTCTGCTCTTCGTGTCGCTGATTGTGGCGTCGGGATTTATGGTCGATTCCGACTCTTACTCATTATGGAAGGTGCCGAGGTATGTTAGTTCGGATCTAACGCTCACTGCGGCGATCAGCGGCTTAGCCTTTGCCATAGGCTTGGCTGTAACTACGAGTACCTCTTCACGCAATAAATCTCTGCGGTGTGTCCTTTCGCCGACGATCATTGCGCGATGCGGGCGAATCGCGACTATAACGTTCGCCCTCACACTTGTAGGCTACTTCTTTTGGATAGCATTCGCGATCGGGCGCGGCGCCAGCGTGGAGGACTTCGCTGCGATCATTCGATTGGAAGAAGGCTCAGTAGGACGGCTGAAGCGCCTTAGCCCACCGGTGGCGGGGCTTACAACAATCACTCAGCTAGGGCCCGTCTGCATCGCGATGAGAGTCTTTCTGCGTCGGGTGGGGCTGCGAGAAAAGAACTACCAGATATACACCGTAATCGCCTTTGCTCTCTTTCGGTCATTTTTTTACGGTGAGCGTTTGGCAATCATCGAAGTTATTATTCCAGTCGTAGTAGTGTTTTCAGTAGTTTCAGCCGAGGAAAAGTCACGTACACGCTCTCGGCTTGTAAACTTTCTGGCGCCTCTGCTCGCGGTTCCAGTCCTATGGTCTGTATTTGCGATATTTGAGTATTCCCGCAGCTGGCTTTACTATCGGAATGTTGTAGATTCTTCTTTCTTTGAGTACATATCAACACGTCTACTTGGTTACTACGTGACTACTATCAACAATAGTAGTCTTTATCATTCGATCTTGAGTGGCCGCGCGCATGATCCGTTCTTTACATTTCCGGTATTGTGGGAGGCGCCAGGGCTGCCCAGTGTGCTCGGCGGCGGGATGGTCGACGGCATCGGCGCACGCATTTGGTGGTCTAACACTTTGGTCAACTACGCGAACCCAGAGTTCAATAACGAAGGAACCTTTCTCATCTCTGACGCCGATCTCGGAACGATGGGATCGGTAGTATATTGGCTTATCATTGGTGTTTTTATCGGATTTCTATATTCAAGTCTGCGCCGTGGAAATATTGCCGGCCTAATTGCCTACTCTGTCTCCTTTATTGGATTGTTGGAGATAGTTCGGATCACATACTGGGTGCAGGGTAGATATTTTCCCATGGTGATTGCAATGCTGTTCATTGTGTACGCGCTCAATAGGCCCAATGACTTGCGTCCAACTAACCGGACCATCATCCGGTGAACGCCCTTCTTGAGAGAATTCCACGGGTGAGGCGGATTCCGTCGACTATATCGCTCGGAATTTTGGATCAAGCTGTACTTAGTTTGAGCAGTGTGGTTTTTCTGGTCATCGCCGCGAACGTGTATTCTCCTGGCGAGCTCGGCGTCTTCACTGCCGCGACACTCTTGTATCAAATGTCTACTGTTGTATTGCGAGCGTTTTCGGGTGAGGTTCTGCTCGTATTGGATAGAGGCTCAGAGCTTGAGGCAAAGGCGGATGCTAGGTGGTGCGTCCAATTCTCGGCCACCGTCTCGCTGATGTTCGTGCCAGTTGGCGTATTTCTTCTTTTTGTCGGCGGCGGTATCTCGACCGGCGTCGGCGCATGTCTGTGCATTTTGCCTGGCATTGCAGTGCAGGACACCTTACGGCACGTGCTTATTCGCGATGGGCGAATTTCGGAGGCGTTTCGTCTCGATTTGATGGTCGTGGGCACTCAGGTTGCCCTGTTGGTGCTGGTCGTCGCAGCAGGTCTTCCACCCTGGGCGGCGATCCTGGCGTTGGGCGTGTCGCCGACCGTGTTTGGGGTAGTCCGGGCGTGGCGACTAGGAGGTCGACCCTCGCTGCATGGCTCAAAAATGTGGCGGAAACAGTCGAAGAGATTTGGCAATACTTTTGGCTTCGAATCAATATGGGGGGCCTTCGTTCAGTGGGCGACGTTGCTCGCCACGATCCACTGGGGTTCATTAGCTGATTCTGCTGCATTTCGCAGCGTAATTGTTTTATTTGGCGTAACGAATGTAGTTACGAATTTCTTACGTTCAACGTTTCTCTCGCATGTGGTTCGGCAGGGCGCGCTTTCAGGCCGGCTTGTCGTGGAAAACAGCATTTTCATGTTTGTGCTCATTGGAGTGACTGTTGGCTCATCGCTATTCGTTCTGTCGGTTATCCCCGATAGGTGGGGGTCCGCCCTGCTGGGTGATACCTGGCCGGTTGCTAGCGGCTACCTCGTCGTAGGTGCCGTCGCTCGTTTTGCGGCTGCGTCAGAGTCCGTGCCGGGAGTGTTGCTTCGTGCCCTAAAAGTGACGTGGTCGGCCGCGCGGGTGAGGTCTGCTGTCGGAATTGCAACAATTGTGGTTGCACCCGTCTCGGTTGCAGTCGGCGGCGTCATCGGTGGATTCATTGGACTGACTTGCATGTCTTTGGTTCTGGTGGTCTTGCTGTTCTGCTTGGTGGGTGTTTCTCTACGGGACAAGAAGGGGCGGCATCGGCGGTAGAGTGTGGGTGAGCGAACACAGGTGCAGAACGACCCGTGGTCTCATTCAAGAGTTCGCAGCCTATATTTCTCTCGTTGGGCTTCTCGTCTCGCCCATGTCGGGTCCGGAACGGCTAACGCGGATCGTGAGTATGGTCGCAGGACCATCAGCTTCGCTTTCCGTGGTCCGGGAATACAATTGCGTGGACCCGGAAGATGTCCGGGACCGCCTAGAGATGTCTTCTTGTTTAGATGTGTGTAAGGCAGAGTCGGCTTCGGAGTCACCGTAGAGGCTGGGAGTATGCGATTTCTAACTGGATGGGTGCTCGGGATGGTGGGCACGCTCGCCCTCGTTCTGACAAGTGTCGGTGTATTGGGCTACGTCGTTTATGGCCGGTCGTCGGTGGACCCATTGCAGCCTGTTGATGCAATTATTGTATTGGGTGGCCAGTTCGACGGACGACAAGAGTACGGCATCGAGCTCGCACGCAGTGGGATCTCGAAGAATGTGGTCATCTCTGACTGGTTGGTCGGTAAGAGCAGCAAGATGCGGGATATCTGCGAAACTGGTGATCCTGGTATAACCGTGACTTGTCTCCCGCCTCGCCCGAGTACTACCCGAGGGGAGGCGCTATTTACCCAAGAACTGGCGACCAGGAATGGTTGGAGAAGCGTCCTGGTGATCAGCTGGCGTTACCACCTGCCACGCGCTCGGTATATCTTCTCTCAGTGCTTTGACGGTCAGATAGTCATGAGGCCGGTACCGCGCGACTACAACTTCAGCCTGGCGGAGTGGGAATATACATACTTGTACCAGACTGTCGGCTTCGTCAAAGCTGTTGTCCAGGGTAGGTGCTAACGCGACTAACCCGGAAGCTTCTCGATCCCCTTGCTGCCGATATCGGCCAAGATGTAGCCGAGCATCGCCATGGACACGCCAACCAGAAAAATCGACAACGCAATCAGGGGTATGGAGTGCCGAGATCGAGGACGACGTTGGGTTAGTGCCTGTCCGGCAACCGCGGTAAAGGGTGCCAAGGAACCGAGCACTCCGACACCAAGAAACGCATAGCCTTCCCCGTTCCGGCCCGACGCGACCATAATGCCGAGGAATAGGCATGCAAACATCGTCAGCGCCAACACAAGTCGGCTTGCCCCCATGCGGGGGCCTATTGCCTTCACGGCCAAGTAGTACACCAGTGCACCCACCGCTCCACCGGCTGCGACCCACCACCCATAGTTGACCGATGTCGACACGTTCATTGTTCATGCCTTCCCGCAGGACGGCTGCGCCTCGACAGCACGAACCAGCACGCCCTGCCGGCCCACGCCGCACCGACAGCGAAAACCGGCGTCAACGCAAGATATAGCAATCCCATCCGAGGGGAGGTCAGTGTGACACCCTGTACTGCAAAGAAACTGAAGGTGGTGAAGCCCGATAGCACCCCGTACACGAGGAACGCACGCAAAATGGTCCTCGAATCCTGATCCCCGGTCGGGATAGCGCCGATGGATAGACCGAACAGGAAGCACCCCGCCACATTGATGGCGAATGTGGTGAGGGGAAAATGCATTGCGTCGTCGGGCCACCACCGCCAGATCTGATATCGGGATGCAGCTCCCGCCGCGCCACCGGTCGCCACAGCCAGCGCCGTGACAGCGGTGCGCGAGGTTTGAGACACGATCCGGATCAGGCGCCGCAGTTCGGCACGTTCACCGTGATGGTCGGATCATCCACTAGCGGTTGCACGGGAACTCGCGCATCGCCGGGGGTGGCAGGCTCGGTCAGCTGGTATTTGATCTCAGTCGTCTGGCCCTGCCGCACAGGGACCAGGACGTCGAATAGTGGGTGGCCCATTTCCTTACCCGTCTGGAACACCGCTGGCTTGCCGTCCACCGTCACGTTCCGTAGCTGTGCGCCCTGTGTCGCCAGCAGTGATACAGCCGACACATTGGTGCCCTTAGGGACGCCGAGGGTGTTGATGAACGTTCCCGCGACGTAGTCGGGGAAGTCACCGGGCGGTGTGTTGTTCGTCAACTTCACCGTGACTGTCGAGCGCCGGGTGTCGCCGTTGCAACTCTCAGCCGTGTAGTCGATCTGACGCGTCGTGTGATAGTCGAGCTTGCCGCCGGCCTGATTGTTGATGACGACCCCGGCGAATGGTGCCGCATCGTCGGGAACGGTGTGACCGAGAAGGGTCCCGGCGAGAACTTGCTGTTCGTCAGGGTGCGAGCTCCACACTGCGATACGGCGCTCGCCCGCTGCGCGGCCCAGCGCGTCCAGTAACTTCTGCGGCGACTGGATCTGGCCGGTCATCTTGTCGATCACCCGGGCGGCCACCGTCTGAAGATATTGCTTGCGGGCGTTGTTGTCGTTCGCAAACCGGATGTAGGCGGTCGACTCGGTCAGTTCCACCACGTTGTCGGCGTTGACCACCTCTCCGTCCGGCATGGTGACCGGGCCGATGGCGCCGAGTACATAGCTGAGGGCGATCGGGTCGGTGGCAATTACTCCGTCGACCTGCTCGCCGGAGTCCTGCGCCCACAGTGACTTCCAAATCTGCGCCGCATAAGGAAAGTGTGAACTCAAGTTACTGTTACGGAAGTCGGTGGTGGGTCGGCTCGGTCCGTACTGTGCAGCGAACTCGGGTCCGAGATCGATGGGCTGCTTGTTGAATGCGAGTTCAGTGTTGCGACCTAGCGTGTCTACGCGTGCGACACCGTCATTCGCGCGAATGATGCCGTAGCCGCCTAGCAAGCCGCCCGTTCCGCGAGCCTCGGCGTTGGTCTGGAAGGCCATGAAGTAGTTGCGGGGGCCGTCTGCGCCCAACATCGTGGGTGCCAGCTTCGCAGCAATTGCGGTATTCCCCAACAGCTTCGACAGCTCCGAAAGCTGGTCTTGCAGCTGGGTACGCGCATCGGAAACCGACGCCAGGTATGTGGGCGCGTCGATAGCCTGTGCCTGATCATTCCAATGCCAGGCGGCGACGGCGGTCTGATCCAGTACGGGTGCTGCGTCCTGGAGGGGCTGCAAATTCACCTTGCCACCGGAGGCGATGAGTTGGTTTGGCGCCAGTGAGGTTCCGGCTGCCACCGCCGGTGTGAGCACGTCCGACGTCAGGCCGCGCACCACTTCGGAGATCTGCTGCGACGTCTTGAGCGGGCTGCCCAGCCACGGAATGGCGGAAGCAACGCTCCATGGGGTGTTGTGGGTGTAGTCGTACGCCTGGTTCGCGTATTTGTCGGCGTCGGCGGATGACCGCTCCGCGTCTTCTGTATTACCGTCCAGTAACGCGTCTTTCGCGAGCTGCGCGTGGTTGCGTGCCTCGTACAGGTTTGCGCGTGCCTCCCTGGCGGAGTAGCCGAGCCACAGACCCAGTGCCACCACCACCAGCAAGGCCGCAAAACCCCCCGTGATCAGGGCACGCTTGCGCTTGTAAGACTTGCTGCGGACATTGGTGCGCTTGCGGATGCGACGAACCGAGGGCTCGCCCGCGGAAGCGCCAGAGGTATCTGGTTTCTCGGCATCACCGCGGGAATGATCGTTCACGGATCGTGGCTCCTGTCATCGTGGTTGCGTGGAGGGCTTGTGACGTGCGTCGCAGTTTGACCCCCGCGTGGTAAGCAACGCGCGTGCTCATTATTGTCTGAGTAGCGAATTTCGCGAACCGGGAGTCTCCAGGTTCAGGCCCATCTGGACAGAGGCGGGCCAAATCACAGTAACGAAGCGGCGTGCGGGCCCGACTTCTGCTCGGATCGGGAAACATGGACGGGGGACAATCACTGTGAGTGAGTTCCCTCTGTCCAGAGCGCAACAAGGAATCTGGTTCGCCCAGCAACTCGATCCGAGCGTGCCCCTCAACGTCGCCCAGTATGTGGAAATTCGGGGACATGTCGATGTGGGGTTCCTGGTGGACGCCACCGACCGTGCATGCCGCGAGCTTCAGTCGGCCTGTGTCAGCCTCGTAGACAAGGGCGACGAGGTTCTGCAGGTGGTGGACGTCGAGATCGACGATGCGATCTCCTACCGCGACCTACGCGGCGCCGAAGATGCGCTCGCCGAGGCGCACCGTTGGATGACCGCCGAGTACAGCCGCCCGCTCGACGTGCTGAGGGACCGGCTGATCGTCGCCACATTGCTGCATGTCGGCGAGGATCACTACTTCTGGTTCTCCCGCGTCCACCACATCGTCATCGACGGTCACGGCGGCATGGTGCTCACCAACCGTGTGGCCGAGATCTACAGCCACCTCGTGAACGGCACCGAGCCCCCGGCGTCCAAGGCACTGAGCCTGCGCGAGCTGTACGACGCCGACGACGCCTACCGATCCACGAGCCGGTTCGAGACGGACGGACACTATTGGGCCGAGCGCATCGCTGGCCTGCCCGACCCTGCCAGGCTCACCGCCCGCGACGCCCCACCCGTCGCACCCGCGCTTCTTCTCGGCGGCACCATCGGCGACGGCATTTCCCAGGACATCGGCGATGTTGCCCGACGCTGGAATTCGTCCGACGTCCCCGTCGTCGTCGCCGCGTTCGCCGCCTACATCGCACGGATGACCGGCATCACCGACATCGTGCTGAGCCTGCCCGTCTCCGCCCGCACCACCGCGGCCACGCGACGCTCGGCCGGGATGGTATCGAACATCGTCCCGCTGCGCGTGCAGGTGGACGCCGACGTGAGCGGTGCGGAGCTCGTCCGACGGGTGCAGCTCGAGCTCACCGGGGCGCTGAGGCACCAGCGGTACCGCTACGAAGACATGCGACGCGATCTCCCCGACGGCGGTGCGCGGCGCGGCGGCTTCGGCCCCACCGTGAACCTCATGATCTACCACCAGGAGATCGTGCTCGGAGACGTCGTCGGCGTCTTCCATCCCCTCACCAGCGGTCCGGTGGACGACCTCGCACTCAACCTTTACCCATCGGTCACTGGCCGGGGTACACGCATCGACTTCGAAGCCAACCCCACCCTCTACGCAGAAGCCGAGCTGGACGCTCAGTACCGCCGGTTCCTGACCTTCCTCGAGACATTCGTCTGCGCGGAGGACGACACCCCGGTCGGGGCACTGCCGATTCTCGACGAGCCCGAGCAAGCGGCACTGGTGCCCTGCGCCGGTCCGCCCGCAGTTCCGCCGGCGACGCTGCCGGAACTGCTCGACGCCGGACTGCGTGATCCCGACGCAATCGCGGTGCGGCACGCGGGCGTCGACCTCTCTTACGGACAGCTGGACGCATGGTCGAACCGTCTTGCCCGTCGGTTGATCGAGCGCGGTGTCGGACCCGAAGACGTGGTGGCCGTGATGCTGCCGCGATCACCCGAATCGGTGGTGGCTCTGTGGGCCGTTGCCCGTGCGGGCGCGGCCTTCCTGCCCGTCGACCCCGGCTACCCGGTAGAGCGGGTCGCGTTCTTGCTCGCCGACTCCGAGGCCACGGTGGCGTTGGCCTCAGACGGCTCGGTGGTGCCCGCCGGAATCGACTGGGTGGAGGTGGCCGACCGGCCAGGCGACTCATCACCCGTCGCTGACGCCGATCGGGTTCGCCCGCTGCGCCTCGACCACCCCGCGTACGTGCTCTACACGTCCGGCTCCACCGGAACGCCGAAGGGGGTGTCGGTGACGCACCGGGGCCTGGCGGGTCTGGTCCACGCGCGCGACGGACTCTACGACGTCGACGGCTCCGCCCGCGTCGCACATTTCGCCTCCCCGTCGTTCGACATCTCCCTGGACGAATTGCTGCTCGCGTTCACCGCCGGAGCCACGCTGGTGATCGTGCCGCCCGACGTCTTTGGCGGCGAGATGCTGACGGAGCTGCTGCGCACGGAGCGTGTGACGCACGCCGTACTCACCCCCGCGGTCGTCGCGTCCCTGGTGCCGTCGGACCTACTCGAACTCCGCGTTCTCGACGTGGGCGGCGAGGCGTTGGCCGGCGCGCTGGTCGAGGCGTGGGCTCCCGGCCGCCTGATGGTCAACGGCTACGGGCCCACCGAGGCCACCGTCACCACCCTGTTCAGCCCACCGCTGATACCGGGAGAGCCGGTCACCATCGGCCGTCCCGTGCCGGGCACCGAAGCACTCGTGCTCGATGCCCGACTCCGTCCGGTCCCCGTCGGGGTGGTGGGGGAGTTGTATCTGGCGGGGGAGAGCCTCGCACGGGGATATCACCGGCGCACCCGACTGACAGCCGAACGATTCGTCGCCTACCCGCACGGCGCCGGGGCGCGGATGTACCGCACCGGTGACCGGGTGCGGTGGACCCCCGACCACCAGCTCGAGTTCGTCGGCCGCACCGACACCCAGGTGAAGATCCGCGGCTTCCGGGTGGAACTCGGCGAGATCGACGCGGTACTCACCGCAGCGCCCGGCGTCGACCACGCCGTCACCGTGGTACACGGTGCCGGAATTGTTTCGGGCACAGTGGTGTCGTACGTCAGCGGCCCGGTAGACCCGGCGACAGTGCTCGACTTCGCCGCCGCCCGGCTGCCGCACTACATGGTGCCGGCGTCGGTGACCGTGCTCGAGCAGATGCCGCTCACCCCCAGCGGCAAGATCGACCGCGCGCACCTCCCCGAACCGGTCGTGTCGCCGTCCCGCGCGCCGCACGGCGAGGTCGAAGAACTCGTGGCCGCGGCGCTCGCAGACGTTCTCGGACTGCACTCCGTCGGAGCCGACGCCGACTTCTTCGCGCTGGGCGGAAACTCGCTGTCCGCCACGCAGGTCGCTGCCCGGCTCTCGGCCCGGGGACACACGGTCGGGGTGCGCGACATCTTCGAGGCACCCACCGTCGCGCTGCTGGCCACCAGAGTCGGCGCTTCGCGTTCCCGGGTAGACATACCGCCGCTGCGCCCTGTCGGCGAGGACGCGGCCGGGGGCGCGGCGCCACTCGCACCCGCGCAACAGCGACTGTGGCTCCTGGCGCAGGCCGCGCCCGAATCGCCCGCCTACAACGTGCCGTTCGTCGTCGAACTCGACGGTGAACTGGATGCGTCGAGTTTGGCTGCGGCGGTGCACGACGTCCTCGACCGGCACACGGTGCTGCGCACCGTCTACCCCGACACCGACAACGGTCCCGTGCAGGTGGTCACCCCTGCCGTCGTGGACCTGACACCCATTCCGCTCGAACCCAAGGCGCTCGACGCCGCCGTGGCCGAACTGGCCGGCCGCGGCTTCGACGTGACCACCGAGACGCCGGTGCGTATCCGCCTCTACCGGCTCGCCCCCACCCGCCACGCCCTCGTCGTGATCGCGCATCACATCGCGATGGACGGCTTGTCGTTCGCGCCGCTCACCCGTGACGTGATCACCGCCTACGAGGCACGTCGCTCCGGCACCGCGCCGAGCTGGCCCGAGCTCGACGTGCAGTACACCGACTACGCCCGATGGCACAGCGACATCGTGGACGCCGCCGCCCCCGACGACATCGACTACTGGACCACCCAGCTCGACGGTGCGCCCGAGTTGCTGCCGCTGCCCACCGACCGCCCCCGCCTCGCGGCAGGGTTGCACCCGGCAGGGACGGTACCGCTGGCGTTCGACGCCGACCTGCACCGGTCGGTGGAAGAACTCGCGCGGACACATGATTCGACTCCCTTCATGGTGGTGCACGCCGCACTGGCCGTCACCTTGAGCGCGCTGGCGGGCACCGACGACATCGCCATCGGGACAGCGGTCTCGGGGCGCACCCATCCCTCGCTCGACGCGCTGGTCGGCATGTTCGTCAGCAACGTCGTGCTCCGCACCCAGGTATCCGCGCACCAGACCTTTGCCGACGTGCTGTCGGACGTTCGCCGCACCGACCTGGACGCCTTCGCGCATTCCGAGACACCATTCGACCAGGTGGCCGACGCCGTGACGGGTGGGGTGTCGGCGCCGCATCATCCGCTGTTCCAGGTCGCGCTGGCATTCGAGAACGCCGCCACCGAACCCGAACTGAACCTGCCCGGTCTCACGGTGCGCCCCTATGCCGTCCCCGCCTCGGTCGCACGTTTCGATTTGGAACTGACACTGGCCGAACGGCATTCGCCGGACGGTTCTGCCGCCGGGCTGCTCGGCACGTTCACCTACTCCCGCGCACTGTTCGATGACACCACCGTGCACTCTTGGACGCGACTGCTCGAACGGGTGCTGCGGACCACGGTGGCGCGCCCCGACGCCCCGGTGCGCACCGTGGGCCTGCTCGACCCCGACGACCGGGCGGCACTGATCCCGCAACACGGACCCGCCGCCGCACCGGCCGGCACCCTGCCCGCGCTGCTGGACGGCACCGGCATCGCAGTCGCGAGCGGATCCGTCGAGCTCACCCCCGCGGAACTCGACGATCGGGCCAACCGGCTGGCACACCACCTGATCGAGCGCGGCCTCGGCCCCGGCGACGTGGTGGCCATGCAACTGCCGCGGTCCGTCGAGTGGGTGACCGCACTGTGCGCGGTCGCCCGCACCGGTGCAGCGTTCGTGCCCATCGATCCCACCTACCCCGAATCGCGTGTGGCGCACATCCTCGCCGACTCCGGGGCCCGCGCTGTACTCACCGACAGCGACATGCAGCACCTCGGCGACAACCCGTCCCCGGTCACCGACAACGACCGGGTGCGCCCGCTGCGGCCGGACGATCCCGCGTACGTCATTTACACCTCCGGGTCGACCGGAACTCCCAAGGGTGTCGTCGTCACCCATCGCGGGCTGTCGAGTCACGCTGCGGCCCTCCGGACGTCCTACGCCGCGGACAGCGGGTCGCGGATCCTGGCGTTCGCGTCGCCGAGCGTCGACGCTTCCGTCCACGAATTGCTGTCGGCGTGCGGTGCGACTCTGGTCATTGCGCCCACCGACGTCTACGGCGGCGACGAACTGACGGAACTCCTGCAGCGGGAGCGCATCACCCACTGGACCACCACACCGGCAGTCCTCGCTCTCACCAAGCCCGACGGACTCGACCATCTGCGCGTTGTTGCGGTGGCCGGGGACGTGTGCCCACCGGAACTGGTGTCGCGGTGGGCGCCCGGCCGCACCCTGCTCAACCTGTACGGGCCCACCGAGGCCACCATCTGGGCCACCGGCACCGGACCACTGTCCGCGGATGACACGGTGACCATCGGCAGTCCCATCGACGGCATGTCAGCAGTGGTGCTCGACGCGGCGCTGCGCCCGGTACCCGTCGGCACGGTGGGGGAGCTGTACCTGGCAGGACCGGGCCTCGCCCGCGGATACGTCGGCAGACCCGGGTGGACGGCGGAACGCTTTGTCGCCAACCCGTACGGCGACGGACGCATGTACCGCACCGGCGACCTCGTCCGTTGGACAGCGTCGCGCCACCTCGACTTCGTCGGACGCGCAGACGATCAGGTGACGATTCGCGGTTTCCGAGTGGAACTCGGCGAGATCGATGCGGTCCTGGGGGCGGCTCCCGGGGTCGACACGGCGGTGACGATCGCGCGCGACGGCACCCTGCACTCCTACGTCCACGGAACCGACGTGGACACCGACGCCGTCCTGGCCTTCGCGTCGCAGCGCGTGCCCCGGCACCTGATTCCCGCATCCGTGACCGTCCTCGAGTACCTGCCGTTGACGGCCGGCGGGAAGGTCGACCGGGCGGCGTTGCCCGAACCCGTGATCCGGACGGCATCGAGCCAGCAAGCGCGCACCGCGACGGAGGAACTGGTGGCCGCCGCGTTCGCGACCGAAATCGGGACCGAAGGCATCGGTCTCGACGACAGTTTCTTCGATCTCGGCGGAAACTCGCTGGGAGCGACACGACTCGCCGCCCGGGTGGGGTCGGTGCTCGGACGCCGGGTCTCGGTGCGCGACATCTTCGACCACCCCACCGTCGCCGAACTGGCCGCCCACCTGACGGGGGCCGCCGACCGCCCCGCGCTCGTCTCACGCGAGACGTCGGGACCGGTGCCGCTCTCGGCGCAGCAGCAGGGACTGTGGCTGGTCAACCAGCGCGACCCCGCCACCGATCCGTACGCCATGGGATTCGAGGTGGACCTCGACGGCACCCTCGATGTGGAGGCGCTGCGGGCCGCTGTCCGGGATGTGCTGCACCGGCATCGGATGCTGCGCACGGTGTTCCCCTCGTTGCACGAGCAGGTGGTGCTCGACGAGGCGGACGGAGCTCTGGCGGACGCCTCCCTCGGCGGTATCGACCTCACCCGTGACCTTCCGATGCGGGTGACCCTGACGCAGCGTGCCCCCGACCGACACACCGTTGCCATCCTGCTGCACCACATCGCCGTCGACGGACTGTCCCTGCGGCCGCTGCTGCGCGACCTCGCCGTCGCCTACTCCGCGCGCACCGCCGGCCGCGTTCCCGACTGGGCGCCGCTGCCCGTGGAGTACGCGAGCTACGTGCTGTGGCAGCGAGAAGTACTCGGCGACGCGGAAGACCCCGACAGCCTCGCCGCCCGCCAACTGGCGTACTGGGCAGAGGCATTGGACGGACTTCCGGCGGTATTGCCGTTGCCGCTGGACCGGCCGCGGCCCGCCGGCGCGCTGACGCTGGGACACACCACGTTCGCCGTCGGTGCGGAACAGCACCATGCGCTGGTCCGGTTGGCGCGCGAGCACGACGTGACCCCGTTCATGGTGCTGCATGCAGCCCTCGCGGTGCTGCTGCGTGCCCTGACCGGCACCGACGACATCGCCGTCGGCACTTCCACGGGTGGTCGCGCGGATCCGGCACTCGACGATCTGGTCGGCATGTTCGTCGGCACCCTGGCGTTGCGCACCCGAATCGATCCCGCCGCGAGCTTCGCGGAACTCCTCGAGACGGTGCGCACAGCCGACCTCGGGGCGTTCGAGCACGCCGACGTGCCCTTCGAACAGGTCGTGCGACAGCAGGGTACGGAATCCGGCCAGCTCGAGCACCCGCTGTTCCAGGTGATGTTCGCGTACGAGAACTTCGATGCAGCCGAGGTGGCACTGCCCGGTCTGACAGCCCGGGTCCGGGACGTCCAGATCCACGCCAGGCCGTTCGACCTGGACCTGACGGTCCGGGAGCGTCGCTCGGACGACGGCACCCCGGACGGGCTGCACGCGGACGTGAACTTCCCGCGGGAACTGTTCGACACCGAGACGATCGACCGGTGGATGGCGTTGCTGCAGCGAATACTCCTCGCCGCGACATCGGATCCGTCGGTGACGGTCGGGAATCTGGACCTGCTCGAGCCGGGCGAACATGCCGCACTGGTACCGCGCGTCGGTCCGGTCGCCGTACCGTCCGCGACTCTGCCCGACCTCCTCGACGGCAGCCACGACGGGGTGGCGGTGCGGTGCGCCGGCGTCGAGTTCACCTACCGCGAGCTAGATGCCCGAGCGAACAAGTTGGCCCTGCGGCTGATCGCGCGCGGGATCGGACCCGAGGACCTGGTGGCCCTGATGCTGCCGCGGTCCGTCGAGTCGATCGTCGCCGTGTGGGCCGTCACGCGCAGCGGCGCCGCGTTCCTCCCGGTCGATTTGGGATATCCGGCGGAGCGGATTGCCTTCATGCTCCACGACTCCGGTGCCACGGTGGCGCTGGCCGCCGACGCGTCACATGTGCCTGAGGGCGTCGTGTGGATCGACGTCGCCGATGCACCGGGTGACGCGGCCGCGGTGACCGACGGTGACCGCGTTCGTCCGCTCCGCGTCGATCATCCGGCGTACCTGCTCTACACCTCCGGCTCCACCGGAACACCCAAGGGCGCGATGGTCACCCACCGCGGGCTGGCACCACTGGCCGACGCCAACGCCAAGCTCGGACTACTCGACTCGGAGGCGCGGGTCGCGCACATTGCGTCGCCGTCGTTCGACCTCTCCATCAACGAGATGCTGCTCGCCTTCACCGCGGGTGCGACCCTGGTGATCGTGCCGCCCGGGGTCCTCGCAGGCGACGAACTCGCAGACGTGCTGCGCCGCGAACGCGTCACCCACGTGATGGTGACACCGAGTGTGCTGGCATCACTGGACCCGTCGGCACTACCGGACCTGCAGGTGATCGACCTGGCCGGCGAGGAACTGCCGTGGGAACTCGCTCAGCGATGGGCCCCCGGACACATCGTTGTCAACGGGTACGGGCCGACCGAAACCACCATCGTCAACTTCATGAGCGACCCCCTCACGCCGGGCGGTCCGCTGACCATCGGTGGCCCCATCGAGGGAACCGAAGTGCTGGTGCTGGATTCGCGGCTGCGTCCGGTTCCGGTCGGTGTCACCGGCGAGGTGTACCTGGCGGGGGAGAGCCTCGGCCGGGGCTACCACGGCAGGCCGGGGCTGTCAGCCGAGCGGTTCATCGCCTACCCGTCCGGCGACGGCACGCGGATGTACCGTTCCGGCGACCTGGCCCGGTGGACACCCTCGCACGAACTGGTGATCGTGGGGCGCGCAGACAACCAGGTGAAGATTCGCGGATTCCGGGTGGAACTGGGCGAGGTGGACGCCGCGCTGCGAGCGGCACCCGGCGTCGAGAGCGCCGTGACAGTGGTGCGCGGCACCACCTTGGCGTCCTACGTCACCGGGTCCGTGGAACCGTCTGCAGTGCAGGCATTCACGGCCAACACGCTGCCCCATTACATGGTGCCCGGTTCGGTCACGGTGCTCGACGCGATGCCGCTGACCGCCAACGGCAAGGTCGATCGCGCCGCTCTACCCGCCCCCGGAGCGTCCGTGGTGCGGTCACGGAAGCCGCGCGGCGCCACCGAAGAAGTCGTGGCCCGGGTGATCGCCGACGTGCTCGGCCTGCCGTCGATCGACGCAGAGACGGACTTCTTCTCGGTCGGCGCCAGTTCCCTGACCGCCACCACCCTGTCCTCGCGCGTCGGACATGCCCTCGACCGGCCAGTGAGCGTGCGCGACGTCTTCGAAGCTCCCACAGTGGCGGCGCTGACATCCAGGCTGCTCCGCGGCCCGTCCGTGCGCGAGGAGTCCCTCCACTCGTCGACCACGCACGGTCGCGAAGCGCCACTCGCGCCCGCGCAGGACCGGTTGTGGCTGCTCGACCGGATGAACCCCGGCGCCGCCGACTACGTCGTCCCGTTCGCGATGGACTTGAGCGGCGCCGTCGATGTGGGCGCACTGGCCGCCGCCGTCCGGGACGTGGTGGACCGCCACGAGCCGCTGCGCACGGTGTTCCGGGACACCGAGACCGGAGCGGTGCAACTGGTCTCCGAGGCGGCACTCGATCTCACCCCGGTCGCGGTCGACGAACACGAACTCGGCGAGGCGATCACCGCACTGACAACCGAGGGGTTCGATCTCACCCGGGATACGCCGGTTCGCGTCCGGCTCTTCGACCGCGGAACCCCCGGCTACACCGTGGCCGTCGCCGCCCATCACATCGTCTTCGACGGACTGTCGGCCACCCCACTCGCCCGCGACCTGATGGCCGCCTACCGCGCGCGCCGGGACGGCCACGCCCCCGATTGGGACGCCCTACCGGTCCGGTACGGCGACTACGCCCGCTGGCACCGCCGGATAGTGGAGGAAGACGCCGGCCGAGACCTCGCGTTCTGGAGGACGACCCTCGACGGACTGCCGGAACGGCTGCAGCTACCCACCGATCGGCCGCGTCCGGCGACGGCAACCACCCCGGATCGCGTCCCGTTCACGGTGGACGCGAGTACCCACCGTGCCGTGGAGGAACTGGCCAGACGATGCAGCGCCACCCCGTTCATGGTGGTGCACAGCGCCCTGGCGGCCACCCTGGCCGTCCTCACCGGAGCCGACGACATCGCCATCGGCACACCGGTGTCCGGTCGCCGCGATCCCGTCCTGGACGACCTGGTGGGCATGTTCGTCGGCACCGTCGTCCTGCGCACCCGAGTGGATCCGAGCCTCCCGTTCGCCGATCTCGTCTCCGCCACCCGCCTCGCGGATCTGGCGGCATTCGCGCACAGCGAGCAACCGTTCGACCGGGTCGTCGATGCCGTCGCGCCGACCCGCTCCACCACGCATCACCCGCTGTTCCAGGTGATGCTCGCCTACCAGAACTTCACCGAACCCGAGATCCGATTCGACGACGTCACCGTCCGCAGCCGCGACACCCCGAGCAGCGTCAGCCGCTACGACCTGGAGATCGAGATTCGGGAACACCGCACCGAGGACGGCACCGCCGCCGGACTCGACGGCGTGATCGCCTACCCGACAGAACTGTTCGACCGCACCACCATCGCCCGGTGGTCGAGACTGCTGCAGCGAGTGCTGCAGTCGGCGGTAGCGGACCCGTCGGTGGCCGTCGGCGATCTCGACGTGCTCGAGCCGTCCGAGGCTGCCGACCTGGTCCCTGCCCACGGGCCGACAGCACTCTCGCCGATCACCCTCCCCGAGGTTCTCCGTGGCAACTCCACACACGTTGCCGTGCGGTGCGGCGACGACGAACTGACCTACCGTGAGCTGGACGAGCGAGCGAACCAGTTGGCGCGCAAGCTGATCGGACTGGGCATCGGACCCGAGGACGCGGTTGCGCTGCTGCTGCCCCGCTCGATCGACTCGGTGACCGCGGTGTGGGCCATTGCCCGGGCCGGTGCCGCGTCGCTGCCGATCGACCTGGACCATCCGGCCGAACGCACCGCCCGCATCCTCACCGCCGCCGGAGTGCGTGTCGCGATCGCGCACGACGCCCAGCTCGTTCCCGATGGCATCGTCTGGGTCGACGCGCGCGACCAGCCGGTGGATTCGGCACCGATCGGCGACGGCGAGCGCATCCGGTCGCTCTCGGCGGATCACCCCGCGTATGTGGTCTTCACCTCCGGGTCGACCGGCGAACCCAAGGGTGTCGTGGTGACCCACCGCGGCTTCGCGAACCACGCCGCCGAGGTCCGTGCCCGCTACCGAGTGGAACCGGACTCCCGCGTCCTGCACTTCGCGGCCCCCAGCTTCGACGGCGCCTTCCACGAAATTCTCGTAGCCGCCATCGGCGGCGCCACCCTCGTGATCGCCCCACCCGGCGTGGTGGGCGGAGACGAGCTGAAGGACCTGCTCCTCCGCGAACGCGTCACCCACTGGACCACCACCCCCTCGGTGCCCGCGCTGATGGACCCGGAAGGCCTGGACTCACTCGAGTTCCTGGCCGTGGTGGGGGAGGCGTGCCCACCGGACGTGCTGGAACGCTGGGCCTCCGGACACCGGACCGTCGCGGATCTGTACGGACCCACCGAACACACCGTGTGGGCCACCGGAAGCAGCGCATTGCAGCCCGGCGACCCGATCACCATCGGCCGCCCGATCCGCGGTGCGTCCGCAGTGGTCCTCGACGCCCGTCTTCGGCCGGTGCCGGTCGGTGTGACCGGTGAGCTGTACCTGTCGGGTCCGGCGCTGGCCCGCGGCTACCTCGGTGCACCCGCCCTCACCGCGGAACGATTCGTCGCGAACCCCCACGGATCCGGTCGCATGTATCGATCCGGCGACCTGGTGCGCTGGACCGCCGACCACACCCTCGAGTTCGTCGGCCGCGCCGACAGCCAACTCAAGATCCGCGGATTCCGCGTGGAACTCGGCGAGATCGACGCGGCACTGGGGTCGGCGCCCGGCGTCGGCACCGCCGTCACCGTCCTGCACGACAACATCCTCGCCGCCTACGTCCACGGCACCGTCGAGCTCGACCCCGCAGCATTGCGCGCGTACCTGGCCGAGCGACTGCCGCAGTACATGGTGCCCACCACCGTGACCGTGCTCGACGCCGTGCCGCTCACGGCCAACGGCAAGGTGAACCGTGACGCCCTGCCCGCACCCGAACTGCCGGCGGCGACCCGGCACCCGCAGACCCCCGTCGAGCAGACGGTGGCGGACGCGGTGGCAGCCGTCCTCGGCATCCCCGACATCGGCGCCGACGCGGATTTCTTCGCCCTGGGCGGAAATTCGCTCTCGGCCACCCAGGTGGCGTCGCGACTGGCAGCAGTGTCCGGACTGCACATCGGGGTGCGCGACCTGTTCGACCGGCCCACCGTCGCCGCGCTGGCCGCCCTGATCGAGGAGGGCGGTGACCAGCGTCCACCGCTCGTCGCCGAAACCACGGACCAGCCGGCGCCGCTCGCCTACGCGCAGCAACGGCTGTGGTTGCTCAACCGGGTCGACCCCCAGTCGCCCGCCTACAACGTTCCGTTCGCCGTCGACCTCGACGGTGACCTCGACGTCGCCGCACTGTCCGCCGCCCTGCACGACGTGGTGGACCGGCACACCGTGCTGCGCACCGTCTTCCCCGACACCGAAACAGGACCCGTCCAGAAGGTCGTCCCCGCCGCCGTCGACCTCACGCCCATCGAGGACGAGGCCACCTTCGCCGTCCGCGGGTTCGACCTCACCACCGAGCCACCGCTGCGCGCCGCCCTGTACGAGGTTGCGCGCCGGCGCCACACCCTCCTAGTGGTGCTGCACCACATCGCCGTCGACGGATTGTCGTTCGGTCCGCTGACCCGGGACATGGTCAGCGCCTATCACGCGAGGACGTCCGGCCGTTTCCCCGACTGGGCACCGCTGTCCATCGACTACACCGACTACGCCCGGTGGCAGCGCCGCGTCCTCGGCGACGCCGCCGACCCCGACAGCCGGATGCGACGCGAACTCGACTACTGGACCTCCACCCTCGACGGCCTGCCCTCCCTGCTGCCGCTGCCCACCGACCGGCCACGACCGGGCACCGACCGGCTGACCGCCCGACACGTCCCGTTCTCGGTGCCCGCCGAGTTGCACCAACGCCTGGAAACAGTGGCCCGGGAGCAGAACGCGACACCGTTCATGGTGCTGCACGCCGCCCTCGCCGTCCTGCTGTCCAAGCTGACCGGTGCCCACGACCTCGCCGTCGGAACACCCACGTCGGGGCGCACCCACCCGGCGCTCGACGACGTGGTCGGCATGTTCGTCGGCACCGTCGCCCTGCGCAGCCGCATCGACCCACGCGCCGGGTTCGACGCCTTCCTTGCCACCATTCGGGAAACGGACCTGGCCGCGTTCGCGCATTCCGAGGTGCCGTTCGAACTGGTGGTGGATGCGGTCGCGCCTACCCGCTCCACCACGCATCACCCGCTGTTCCAGGTGATGCTGGCATTCGACAACTTCGCGTCCGTCCCGGACGTCGCGCTGCCGGGGCTGGAGGTTCACGGCCGTGAACTCGGCACCGGCACCAGCCGCTTCGACCTCGAGGTGTCCGTCCGCGAACAGCGCGGCGAGAATGGTGAACCCGTCGGTCTCGACGGCGTATTCGTCTACCCGGCAGAGCTGTTCGATTCCGAGACGGTCGAGCGGTGGGCGGAACGCCTGCTGAGGGTGCTGCGGTCGGTGACCACCGATGTGCAGGTGCCTGTCGGGTCGATCGACGTACTGAGCGAGTCCGAACGCGAAACGAGTGTCTCGGGTGTCGACGGGACTGCCCCGGACGCCGCGTCACTGGCGGAACTGTTCGAGCGGCGCGCCGCCGAGAATCCCGACGCGGCGGCCATCACGTTCGGCCACACCACACTGACCTACGGCGAACTGGATCACCGCTCCGCGGAGATGGCCGACAACCTGCGGGCGTCCGGCGTGGGAGCCGAAGACCTGGTGGCCATCGTCCTGCCCCGCTCGGTCGATCTGCTCGTGGCGATGCTCGCCGTGACCCGCGCCGGCGCCGCATACCTGCCCATCGACGTCGACTACCCCGCCGAACGCATCCGCTACTTACTCGACGACGCCGCGCCCGTGGTCGTGATCTCCGAGATGCCGCACGCCAGTCACACCGCGCCCTCCGACTCGCCTCGCCGCGGCGCATCTGAGGGAGCCGCGTACGTGATCTACACGTCCGGCTCCACCGGGCAGCCCAAGGGCGTGCAGGTCACCCACGCCAACGTCCTGTCGCTGCTCGCCAACACCCGCGACGAATTCGGCTTCGGCCCCGGCGACGTATGGACGATGTTCCACTCACACGCCTTCGACTTCTCGGTCTGGGAGATGTGGGGCGCCCTCACCACCGGCGGACGCCTCGTCCTGGTCGACCGCTACCTGGCCCGCTCACCCCATGAATTCGCCGAAATGCTGGCACACGAAGGCGTCACCGTCCTCAACCAGACACCGTCCGCCTTCGGGCAACTCGTCGAACACCTCGACAGCTCCTCGCTGAGGCTGCTGATCTTCGGCGGTGAGGCACTCGAGCCCACCATGGTCGTGCCGTGGCTAGCGCATCACCCGAACGTGCGTGCGGTCAACATGTTCGGCATCACCGAAACCACGGTGCACGTCACCCGCCACGACCTGAAGCCGGGAGACGACCGCCGCTCCGTGGGCACAGCACTTCCGGGACTGCGGACGTACGTCCTGGACGCGTCGCTGCATCCCGTGCCCCCGGGGACGGTCGGCGAACTGTACGTCTCCGGCGCCCAGGTGGCGCGCGGCTACCTCGGTCGGCCCACCCTCACCGCCGAACGGTTCGTCGCCGACCCCTTCACCCCCGGCACCCGCATGTACCGGACGGGCGATCTCGCCCGCGTCCACACCGACGGTGGACTCGAACACATCGGCCGCGCCGACACCCAGGTGGCGGTGCGCGGCTACCGCATCGAGCCCGGCGAGATCGAGGCGGCACTTCTGCGTCGTCCCGACGTCGAGCACGCCGCAGTGATGGTGCGGGGCAGCGCCGTCGGCGACCAACTGGTGGCCTACGTGGTGACCACCGCCGAGCCGCGCACCCTCCTCGGTTACCTGCGATCGGTGTTGCCCGAATACCTCGTCCCGGGTGCAGTGGTGCCCGTCCCGAGCTTCCCGCTGACCCCCAACGGGAAATTGGACCATCAGGCTCTGCCAGAACCGACCCTCCACACTGCTGACAACCACGCACCCCACGGGCCCATCGAGGAGGTGGTGGCCGGTGTGTTCACCGAGCTTCTCGGTGGCATCGAGGTCGGCGCCCGGCAGAGCTTCTTCGACCTGGGTGGCAACTCGTTGATCGCCACCCGGGTGGCCGCCCGGCTCAGCGCCGTTTTCGACACGGACATGACGGTTCGCGACCTCTTCGAGGCACCCACCGTCGCGGAACTGGCGGCGCGGGTGCAGGAGCGGGCCGGGGACGGCCGCCGCCGACCGCCACTGGTGCCGGTCGCCGCGGGTGAACCGCTTCCGCTCTCGCCCGCGCAGGAACGCATGTGGATTCTCAATCAGTTCGACACGGGAGCGGCCGGGTACAACATCCCGCTCATCGTCCGACTCGACGGCGCCCTCGACGTGGAGGCACTGGCCGCGGCGGCACGCGACGTCGTGCAACGCCACCGCACCCTGCGCACCGTGTACCCGCGGACTTCCGACGGTGTGGAGCAGCTGGTGCTCGAGGCCGACGAGATCTCGCTGGACCTCACTGCGATCGCCATTCCCGCCGACGCCGTCGCCGCCCATGTCCGGGCCCTCACCGGCGACGGTTTCGACGTGGCCGTAGAGCCGCCGCTGCGGGTGCGCCTCTACCGGACCGCCGCAACCACCCATGTGCTCGCCCTGGTGGTCCACCACATCGGCGCCGACGCATGGTCGCTGACCCCGCTGATCAGGGACACCCTGGTGGCGTATCAGGCCCGGCTCGCCGGCAACGGTCCCGAATGGCCTGTGCTGCCGGTGCACTACAGCGACTACAGCATCTGGCAGCGGCGCATGCTGGCCGAGGACAGCGCGAACACCGACAGCGCACTGTCGAATTACTGGCTGAAGGCTCTGGCCGGGCTACCCGAACTGGTGACACTCCCGCCCGACCGCCCCCGCCCCGCCATCCCGTCAGGGAATGGGGCCGCGCATTCGGTGGTGGTGGACGCAGCGTTGCACACGTCCCTGGCCGCACTGGCCCGCACCGGCCGGGCCACGACGTTCATGGTGCTGCACGCCGCACTCGCCGCGCTGCTCTCCCGGTACAGCGGCAGCCCAGATGTGCCCATCGGCACCGCCGTCGCCGGCCGCACCGACCCGCAACTCGACGACGTCGTCGGCATGTTCGCGGGCACCCTGGTACTGCGAGCCACCGTCGACGCGACCGCCAGCTTCACCGAACTGCTCGCCCAGGTGCACGAACGTGACATCGCGGCCTACACCCACGCCGACATGCCGTTCGAGTCGCTGGTGGAACTGCTCAACCCGCCACGATCGGCGTCGCACCATCCGCTGTTCCAGGTGGCACTGTCCATGCAGCGACACCACCCCACCCCCCTCACCCTGCCCGGGCTCACGGTGACCCCGGTGATCCCGGACATCGAATACGCCAACTTCGATCTGCAGCTCACCGTCGCCGACCCCGGCCCCGGCGAGCCGATGACACTCCACTTCGGCTACAACCCAGAGCTCTACGACCACGCCACCGTGGCCGAATTCGCCGCGCAACTGGTGCGCTTCCTCGAGGAAGTCACCGCGAACCCCGACGTCTCGGTCGGCGATGTGGACCTGCTGAGCGCGGCCGAACGGTCCGCCCTGGTCCCGGCAACCGGACCCCACGCACCGGGCGCACTGACGTTGCGGGCCATGATCACCCGCGGCGCCCACATGACGCCGGACGCCGTAGCGGTCCGCGACTCCCACACCCAGCTGACATACCGGGAACTCGACGCCCGCTCCGACACCCTCGCCCGCGAACTCGTCGAATCAGGTGTGCGGCCCGGCGAGGCCGTCATCTGGTCGGCGCCTCGTTCCACCGAATCCGTGGTGCGGTTGTGGGCGATCGCGAAAGCCGGCGCAGCACCCGTCCTGATAGACCCGGCGCTGCCCGAAGCCCGGGTGACCGCGATGCAGGGCGTCGCCGACAGCCTGCCGCGGGCGACGGGCACCGCGTACGTAGTGTTCACGTCCGGGACCACGGGCACACCCAAGGCCGTGGTGGTCACAGACTCCGGCCTCGCCGCACTGGACGCCGACGTGGCCTCGCGATTCGGCGCCGCACCGGGCTCACGGGTACTGCACCGCGCCGCCGCCGGGTTCGACATGACCCTGCTCGAGGTCCTGATCGCAGGCGCATCCGGGGCCACACTCGTGATCGCCTCCGACACCGAATTCGCCGGCCCGGCACTGGGCGAACTCGTTCGCCGCGAACGGATCACCCACGCCTGCCTCACGCCCACCGTCCTCGCGACACTCGGAGACACCGCACTGCCCGACCTGGAAGTACTGATGGTCGGCGGAGAACGACTCGGACCCGAGCTGGTCGACCGCTGGGCACCGGGCCGCCGGCTGGTCAACGGCTACGGCCCCGCCGAGACGACGATGTACACCATCGCGACCCGTCCACTGTCGCCCGGAACGCCGGTGACCATCGGTACCCCCATCCGCGGCGTGGCCGCCCTCGTCGTCGACGAGCGGCTGCGACCGGTACCCGTCGGCGTACCCGGTGAGCTGTACCTGTCAGGCGGCGCCCTGGCCCGCGGCTACGCCGGACAACCCGCGCTGACAGCGGAACGCTTCGTCGCCGGCCCCGACGGCGCACGCTACTACCGCACGGGCGACCTGGTGCGCTGGCGCAACGACTACGAACTGGAGTACCTGGGCCGCAACGACAGCCAGGTCAAGGTCCGCGGCGTCCGCGTCGAACCGGGTGAGATCGACGCCGCCATCGCCCGCGTCGCCGACGTCGACTTCGCGGCCACCATCGTGCAGCCCACCCCGACCGGTTCCGACTCACTCGTCTCCTATGTGCTGCCGCACCACACACACTTCGACGCGGACGGACTACGGCGACGCCTGGCCGAACTGCTGCCGTCGTACCTCGTGCCGACGGCCGTCGTGGTGCTCCATTCGCCGCCGCAGACGGTCAACGGCAAGCTCGATCTGCGTTCCCTGCCCACACCCGAACTCGGTGCGGGCGAGTACGAACCGCCCGTCACCGAGACCGAACGCGCGGTGGCCGCCGTCTTCGCCGAGGTCCTCGAACTGCCCGAGGCCGGCCGTGGGGCACACTTCTTCGATGCCGGCGGCAACTCGCTGCTGGCAACCCAGCTGACCGCGCGGCTCTCCGAAGTTGTGGGCCACCCGGTGTCGTTGCGCAGCCTCTTCGCCCACCCCACGGTCGCGGAACTGGCCACCGCCCTCGACGACGTCGTCCCCGAACCGGACCTGCGCCCCACGCTCATCGGGCGACCACGTCCGGATCAGATTCCCCTGTCGCGCAGCCAGTACCGGATGTGGGTGCTCAACCGCCGCGACCCGTCGTCCGCGGCCTACAACCAGCCCGCAACACTGCGCCTTCGCGGGCCGCTCGACGTGCCGGCACTGTCGGCGGCCCTCATGGACGTCGTTGCCCGACACGAAGTGCTGCGCACCCAGTACCCGGCCGCCGCCGGGGAGTTGCCCCACCAGCAGATCCTCCCGGCGACCGAACTGGACCTCACGCCCCGGGACACACACCCGGAATCGGTGGGCCCCGTGGTCGCCGCGTTCGCGGCCGAAGGTTTCGACCTCACCTCCGAAATGCCCCTGCGGGTCCGGTTGCTGCAGACCGGCCCCGACTCGCACGTGCTGGCCGTGGTGCTCCACCACATCGCCGCCGACGGCTGGTCCCTCACCCCCCTGGTGACCGACATGCTCACCGCCTACGACGCGCGTCGTGCCGGACACACACCCGACTGGGCGCCGCTGCCCCTCCACTTCGCCGACTACGCGCTCTGGGAGCAGGAACTGCTGCGCAGCGGGTACGCGACGCGCCGAATCGAGCACTGGCGGCGCGCCCTCAACGGCGCGGAGTCGGGGGCCGCACTCGTCCCGGACCGGCAACAGGCCACCGACACCACGACGGGCACCGCCGGGGCGGTGACCTTCCAGATCCCCGCCGACTTCCAGCGAGCCGTCCACCGGTTGGCCCGCGACCACCACGGCACCCCGTTCATGGTGCTGCACGCGGCCCTGTCGGTGCTCCTCTCGCGGCTCGGCGCGCAGTGCGACGTCACCGTGGCCACCGCGGTCGCCGGCCGCGGCGACCGCATCCTCGACCCGCTGGTCGGAATGTTCGTCAACACCCTCGCGCTGCGGGCACAGGTCCAGCCGGACATGCCGTTCACAGGACTGCTGGCCCAGGTGCGCGACTTCGACGTCGATGCGTTCGAGCACGCCGACGTGCCCTTCGAATCGATCGCCGACCTGCTCGGGGGACGCACACCACAAGTCGCGCTGGCAGTGGAGAACCTCGACCTACCCGCCGTCGACGTGGCCGGCCTTCGCGTCGAAGTTCGGGAAGTCGACACCCACACCGCGAAATTCGACCTTCATGTCACAGTTCGCGAGCGATGGGACGACGAGGAGCCCGCCGGGATGGACGGCGCCGTCGCCTACGCCGCCGAGCTGTTCGACCCCGCCACCGCAGCCTCGCTGGCGGCCCAGCTGGGGCAGGTGCTCGAGGCCGTCGCACGCGATCCGCAGGTGACGGTGGGGGAGATCGCGCTGACACCGGCACCGCCGCTCACCGGTGGACCCGCTGACGACACCCGCACCCTCACCGACATCTTCCTGTCCACCGCCGCCGCGCACCCCGACCGTCCGGCTCTCACCGACGGCACCCGGACACTGTCCTACCGAGAACTGGCCGAGGCATCGCAGCAGCGGGCCGGTCAGCTTCGCGACGCCGGCGCCGGTCCCGGAACGGTCGTAGAGATCTGCCTGCCGCGCTCGATCGACTTCGTGGTCGAACTCTGGGCCGTCACCCGGACCGGGGCCACCTTCCTGCCGCTCGACCCCACCCACCCCGCCGAACGCCGGAACGCGATGGTGGCGCAGGCATCGGCGGCACCGTCGGTCGCATACGTCATCTACACGTCCGGATCGACCGGCGCCCCGAAGGGCGTGGCCGTCACACACCGCGGACTGGGCGCCCTCGCCGACGAAGCCGTCCGCCGGTACCGAGTACACCCGCAGGCGCGGGTACTGCACGGCTACAACCCCACATTCGACGCGGCGCTGCTCGAGATGCTGCTCGCCTTCCGGTCGGGCGCCTGCCTCGTGGTCGCACCCCCCGACGTCTACGGCGGCACCGAACTGCAGCACCTTCTCACCGAGCAGAACGTGACGCACTACCTCTCCACACCCTCCGTCCTCGCCACCCTCGAGCCGCGGAAACTGGACACCCTGCAGGTGGTCGCCGTGGGCGGCGAGGCATTGAGCCCGGAGCAGGCCGCAGCCTGGAGCGACGGGCGGCTGATGCTCAACGCCTACGGGCCCACCGAATCCACAGTGGTGGCCACCCTGGCCGAGGTGGACACAGACGTCACCATCGGCACCCCCATCCCCGGCACGACAGCGACGGTCCTGGACGACCGACTGCGTCCGGTACCACTCGGGGGCGTCGGCGAACTGTACCTGGACGGGCTGGGACTGGCCCTCGGCTACGTGGCGGACCCAGCACTGACGGCCGCGAACTTCATTGCCGGACAGGGAGGAATCCGCCGTTACCGCACCGGCGACGTGGTGCACCGCCGCGTCGACGGCACCCTGTCCTACATTGGCCGCGCAGACCGTCAGATGAAGGTGCGCGGCATGCGCATCGAGCCCGCCGAGGTGGAAGCCGCACTGCTGGCGCTGCCCGATGTCACCCAGGCAGTGGTGCTGCTGCACCGCCGTCGGCTGGTCGCCTTCGTCACAGGCGCGGCAGTGGCGGCCGAATCACTCCGCGCGGAGTTGGCCCGGCAACTCCCGTCGCACCTCGTACCGCAGCGCATCATGGTTCGCGACAGCCTGCCGCTCACCGCCAACGGCAAGCTCGACACCCAGGCCCTCGAGGCGAGCGACGTCGACACCGACTCCCTGGCCCCACCGCGGACCGTGACCGGGGAACTGGTAGCAGGGGTATTCGCCGAAGTGCTCGGAGGCGCGAGCGTCGGTGGCCACAGCAACTTCTTCGACATCGGCGGCGACTCCCTCTCCGCCACCGCGGTGACGGGGCGACTGTCGGCGGCGTTCGGCGTGGACGTCCCCGTCAGGGCGCTGTTCGAGCATCCCACCGCCGTCGGCATGGCCGTGTGGCTCGACCAGCGCGATGCGGCCGCGACACGCATCCCACTGGTGCGACGGAACCCGGGCACCCGGATTCCGTTGTCCCCGCCGCAGCAACGGATGTGGCTGCTTCACCGCATCGATCCCAGCGCCTCGATGCACCACCTCGTGTTCGTGCAACGGCTCGGCGACGACACCGACCTGGGCGCACTGCGATGCGCACTCGCCGACGTGGTCGATCGGCATGCCGTGCTACGCACAGTCTTTCCCATCGATGACAGCGGCCCGCACCAGGTGATCGTTCCGGCGGACATCGACCTGCATCCCGTCACAGCCGCCGATGTGCCCGCCGAGGTCGCCGAATTCGTGCGGCGACCCTTCCACCTGGAGTCGGAAACCCCGCTACGCGTGCAACTGTGGTCCGAAGGCGACGGTAACCACGTGCTCGCCGCGGTCGTCCACCACATCGCGCTGGACGGCGGATCCATGGGCCGATTGGCCACCGACCTCGAGGCCGCCTACACCGCGCGCAGCGAAGGGCGTGAACCACAGTGGGCGCCGCTTCCCATCGACTATCTCGACTACAGCGTGTGGCTGCGCGAGATGCTCGGCGACCCCGCCGACCCCGACAGCGTCGCCCATGCTCAGCTCGACTACTGGACCCGGACACTCGACGGCGTCGACGCCCCGATCGCGCTGCCCACCGACCGTCCGCGACCCGCCCAACCGAGCCACACGGGCGCCACCGTCGAGTGGACCCTGGACCCCGACGTGCGTCAACGATTGTCCGACGTCGCCCGCAGTCAAGGCGTCACGGTGTTCATGGTGCTGCACGCCGCGCTCGCCGTTCTGATGTCCCGCGAAGGGGGACACCCGGACGTCGTGATCGGCACCGCCGTCGCCGGACGACCCGACCCCGCCCTCGACGCGCTGGTGGGGATGTTCGTCGGCACCGTCGCCTTGCGCACCGACGTGAACTCCGCCGCAACCTTCGCCGCGCTCCTCGACCAGGTGCGTTCGGTGGACCTCGACGCGTTCGCCCACGCCGACGTGCCGTTCGACGACGTGGTCGCCCACGTGGCACCCCACCGCTCCACCTCGTACAACCCGCTGTTCCAGGTAATGCTCACGTACCAACACACAGCGCCGCGCCCGGGCGGTCTGCCCGGAGCCGAGATCGATGCCGTCGGAGCAACCAGTGCCACGGCTGAATTCGACCTGGTCTGGGACTTCACCGAATCGGTGGGGGAGCTGACGCTGCGATTGCTGTACGCCACGGACCTGTTCGACGACTCCACCGCCCGGGCGCTGGCACAGCGATTCGATCGCATCCTCGACGCAGCTCTGACCGATCCGTCCGAGGTGGTCGGCGACATCGACATCCTCGAGGCGAGCGAACGCGCGGCCCTCGTCAGTGGCCCTGCCCGGAACTATCATCCGAAAACTCTCGCCGAGATCTTCGAGACCCAGGTCCGGGCCACCCCGCACGCCGTCGCCGTCGAAGACGGCGGCGTGCAGTGGACATACCAAGAACTGGACGACGTGGCGCAGCGGTGGGCCCGGGCGCTCTCCGGCCGGGGCGTCGGACCCGAGGATGTGGTCGCGGTCGCCACCGGTCGGGGCCGGCACTGGGTGGCCGCCGTGTGGGCGGTAGCGAAAGCGGGCGCCGTCTGGCTGTCGCTGGACCCGTCGCATCCCACCGAGCGTCTGGAATGGATGCTCGCCGACTCCGGTGCCGTGGTCGGGCTGACCGTGCCCGAACGCCTCGCCGAGCTCCCAGCCACAATCCCGTGGCTCCCACCCGTGAGTACCTCTCCATCGCCCCCGGTGAACAAGTACCCACGCGCGGAGGGTGCCGCGTACCTGATCTACACATCCGGAACCACCGGAATACCCAAGGGCGTCGTGGTGCCGCATCGCGGCCTGGTGAATGTAGTTGCCGCACAAGCACCCGTGCTCGACGTCGACGGTGACGTGCGGGTTCTCCAGCTGGCGTCCCCCACCTTCGACGCCTCACTTTTCGAAATGCTCTACGCGCTCTCGTCCGGCGGCACCCTCGTGATCGCCCCCGACTTCAGCTACGCCGGTGATCAGCTAGCCGACGTGGTGCGCCAGGCGCGCATCACCCACCTCATCGCGACACCCACCGTCCTCGCCACCCTCGACGCCGACGGTCTCGCCGACCACCGTCCAGGCACCGTGGTGTCGGTCGGCGAACGCCTACCGTCCGCGCTGGCGGCGACCTGGGCATCGCATCACCGGCTCTTCAACGCCTACGGCCCCACCGAATTCACAATCCTGGCATCGGTCGCAGGACCGCTCACACCAGCCGACATCGATGACGGCGTCGACATCGGAGACGTGATCGACGCCGCCGCCGCCCTCGTGCTCGACCCACGGCTGCACCCGGTACCCGACGGCGTGACAGGTGAGCTCTACCTGTCCGGAACCAGCGTCGCCCGTGGCTACCTCGGGCAAGAGGGTCTCACCGCCACACAGTTCGTCCCGAACCCCTACGGGAAACCCGGCGACCGGATGTACCGCACCGGAGACCTCGTGCGCCGCAACGCACACGGAGCCCTGGACTACCTGGGACGCAACGACGCACAGGTCCAGCTGCACGGCATCCGCGTCGAACCCGCCGAGGTGGACACCGCCCTGGCCCGCCATCCCGACGTCCGGTTCGCGATCACCA
This sequence comes from Rhodococcus sp. NPDC057014, assembly GCF_042673295.1. NCBI lineage: Bacteria > Bacillati > Actinomycetota > Actinomycetes > Mycobacteriales > Nocardiaceae > Rhodococcus > Rhodococcus sp. NPDC057014. The sequence continues at coordinate 3,141 of NZ_JBHUSF010000049.1, read as the reverse complement.
CACCGGTGACCGCTCCCGACGGACCGCCCGTCCTCGTCTCCTACCTGGTGGCCGAACCGGACTCCACCCTCACCACACACACCGTCCGCGAATTCGCCCGGACGGTCCTGCCCCGCCATCTGGTGCCGTCCGCCGTCGTCCTACTCGACAGCCTGCCAGTACTGCCGTCGGGCAAAATCGACCGATCCGCGCTTCCCGAGCCGGAATTCGATCCCCACACCCCAGTGACACCGCCCACCGGATACCTCGAGACCCTGGTCGCCGAGGTAATGGCCAACGCCATCGGAACGGACTCCATCGGCGCCGATCAAGATTTCTTCGCCCTCGGCGGCACCTCCATGGGCGCGGTGGCCGTCGCCGATGAACTGCGCACCAGGCTCAACCGGGACGTGCCCCTGCAATGGCTCTTCACCGACCCCACCGCCGCGCGACTCGCCAAGCGCATCGAATCCGACAGCGATACGTCCGAAGATCCGTTCGCCGCTGTAGTTCGCCTCGGCGGAGACGGCGACGGTCCACCACTGTTCTGCATCCACCCCGCGGCGGGAATCGCCTGGTGCTACACCGGACTCGCAGAACACCTCCCCGGACGTGTGCTGTACGGAGTGCAGGCAACCGGCGACACGGACCTGCCCTCGTCCATTACCGAGCTGGCCAGCCGCCACATCGACGCCATCCGCACGGTCCAGCCGACCGGCCCGTACCACCTGCTCGGCTGGTCCCTCGGCGGCACCGTCGCACAGGAAATGGCCGTGCAACTACACGAAGCGGGCCACGAAGTGGCCACCCTCGCCATGCTCGACACCCTGCTGCCCGAACACCGTGCCGCGCTCGTCAACCCCGGCGACAACCAACCCCAGCTGGGCCTACCCCCAGAGCTCGGAGCGGCGGTATCGGCCGATCGGGTCCAGTCACTCGGCGAGCTACTCATCCGTCTCGAACACATCGCATCGACACATCAGCCCCGACACTTCAACGGCGACGCCGTGTTCTTCACCGCTGCATATGATCTCGACCACCATCCAGAACTAGTCCCGGACTGGCGCCAACACTTCGGCGGTGACGTCACCGAACACCGCATCGATGCAGTGCACGCAGACATGATCGGACGTGGACCAGTGGCCGCCATCGGACGAAGACTACGGGGATCGGGAGGCCACTCCGGACCATGAACCACCCGCCGCCCCTGACCGCGGCCATCACTACGATGCAGAGGTTCAGTCGGGTCGAAACAAAGTAGATGACAGCACGATCACGCACAGCCCCGAGCGTGAAGTCGATGGGAGACTCGATAATGGAAATTCAGGACTACCTGCGAATTCTGCAGTCACGATGGAAGATCATCGCGATCACCACCGTGGTCGCTATTCTCGGCGCGCTGGGAGCATCACTGCTCACCACACCGATATACGAGGCGTCGACCCGCATGTTCGTCTCCACCTCGTCCGGGGCATCAGTCAACGAGATCTACCAGGGCAACCTGTTCTCGCAGCAGCGAGTGACGTCCTACACCAAACTGCTCACCGGTGAAAATCTCGCGCAGCGAACCATCGACAAGCTCGGCCTCGACATGACCGCGCCCGCACTCGCATCCCAAGTGAAGGCCAGCTCCGCACCCGACACCGTCCTGATCGACGTCAAGGTTCAAGATCCGTCGCCGGAACGCGCCCGCGACATCGCCAACGCCCTGTCCGACGAGTTCGTCGTCATGGCACGAGAATTGGAGACACCCGAGCGGGGCGGCGCCCCGGCGGCGCGCGTCGTCGTCGAGCAGCAGGCACAGACGCCGACGGTGGCGGTCTCCCCGAAGACCATGCGCAACCTCGCGCTGGGTGCAGCGGTGGGCTTGCTCCTCGGCATTGCGCTGGCAGTTCTGCGTGATCGCCTCGACAACACGGTCAAGGACCGGCGCACCGTCGAGGAACTCGCCGGTTCCGCACTGATCGGCACCATCCCGTTCGACAAGGACCGGCAGACGCAGCAGGCCATCAACTTCGCCGAGGGCCACTCGTCGAGCGCCGAGTCCTACCGCGAGCTGCGGACCAACCTGCAATTCCTCGAGGTGGACAACCCGCCGCGTGTCATCGTCGTCACCAGTTCGCTGCCCTCCGAGGGTAAGACCACCACCGCCATCAACATCGCGCTCGTGCTGGCGGAGGGCGGCCAGAACGTGTGCCTGGTCGAGGGCGACCTCCGCAAGCCGCGGGTGTCGAAGTACCTCGGTGTCGTCGGTTCCGTCGGTCTCAGCAGCGTGCTCGCCGGCAAGGCCAGTCTCGAGGCCGTGCTCCAGCCGACGCAGTACTCGGGTCTCACGGTGCTGGCGTCCGGACCGATCCCGCCGAACCCGAGTGAGCTCCTCGGAACGGAGACGGCCCGCCAGGTGCTGGCCGATCTGCGGGGGCGTTTCGACTACGTGATCGTCGACGCGTCGCCGCTGCTGCCGGTCACCGACGCGACCGTGCTGACCGCGATGTCGGACGGCGCGCTGGTCATCGCGCGGCACGCCGAAACCAAGCGGGATCAGCTGTCGCGGGCGGTGGGCAACCTGCACAGTGTGGGGGCAACCATCCTCGGAACGATCATCACGATGACGCCGAGCCGCGGACGGGGCGTGTACGAGTACAAGTACTACTACGAGACGGACAAGTCTCTGCCGCAGATGCAGCCGGCCACGCCCGTGCAGCAGCAGCCCCCTCAGCATCAGGCACCGCAGCCGCCGGCACCGCAGCAACCTGTCCCGTACGTTCGCGACGAATACCCGCCGCAGCAGTACGGTCCGAACGGGGGAGATCCGCAGGAAGTGCCCGCCTACCAGGGCGCCCCGGCCTACCAGGGCGACCAGAGTCAGCAGTGGAACGGAGCGCCCGGCCACTACGGCAACGAGCAGCAGGCGGGCGCACCGGTACCTCCCACACCAAAACGCGCCCGCCGCTACCGCGACGACCAGGAAGCCTGGTCCGAGGCGGACACTCCGCGCGATCACACCCAGTAGATCGGCGATCTCGGACCACCTGAGGGCACTGCAGGTCTGCTCGTTCCTCTCGGTTGGGTCCGCGACTTTCTCAGGACCGACCGAGGGCCCGGTGCCTCGGAAAACACGACGGAGAGGTCTGCGACGGTGCAGGCGCCAGAGGCGTCTGC
>NZ_JBHUSF010000048.1:0-38830 GCF_042673295.1 Rhodococcus sp. NPDC057014 | reverse complement strand
CTCGACCGCCACGAACGCGACCATGATCGGCCCGACAAAACAACCGCTCAAGCCCGTGCCGCATGACCCCCAACGAACTTATGGACGGAACCACTAAGCCGGCGATGACACCGACTCGGCCGGTGTGGGAGTCGCTACCGGTGGGTGTGGAGGCGGATGAGCACGCGGTGATCGTGACCGCCGACGGGACGTACACCCCGTCGGGGCGGGAGTTGACCGGTCCGGTCGATTCGGTGGAGAAGCTGGACAAGTTGGTTCGCTGGGCTGCCCTGAAGCCGTTGGGTACGCCGCCGCAGGTGTGGATCGTCAACCAGGGCGCGTGCGAAGCGTTGGGGTGGGTGATCGACCCGGGCGACGAGGACGACTTCAAGGACACGGAGGCGCTGCGCACCCGCGCCGCCGCCGACCTGACCGCGGTCCTGCAGGCCACCCTGACGCCGATGCTGAACGCGGGCTGGGAGTTGCGCGGAGATCCGGGGCACGTGGTGCACCTGTCCCGGACGATCGGCAAGTTCACCTCGATGGTCGATGTGGTGCTCGAGCCGTACATGTGGACCTATTGGAATAAGGACTTCGGCTGGAACAACCGTCTCGGCGAGATGGGGATCCTCGGCTCACCGACGGCCGGAACGTACCTCCCCGACGAGGACCTGCCGGCCGCGCGGGAGTTGGGTCGCCGGTTGGCCTGGTGTGCGAAACACCTCGGTGTACTTCCCGGGCCGACACCGGCGCGGACCGGTGCCGCGATCGTCGACAAGAGCAAGCGGGAACGCACCCGGACGGGCAAGGGACTGGTGGTGGCGACCGCGGGGCCGGTGCCGCCGCTGGACGGGGCCCCGCGCGGGGACCTCGAACCCGCGGCCGGGTGGACCCGAATGCCCGACGCACAGGACCTGGACGGCACGAGCCGGTTGGTGTCCATCGACCAACGCGCCGCCTACCTGGCCTCGGCCGGGATGCTGGAATTCGGGTACGGGAAACCCACCCACCTGACCGGCGGGGCGGCGGCCGCGGCGGCGGTGGGGGACAAGGGTGCCCCGTTCGGGCTGTGGCGGATCACCCTCCCACCCGGGCAGTCCCTGTCGCTGCCCGAGAAACTCCCCCTGCCGCACCCGCACATGCTCACCGATCAGCCGGTGCAGACCTGGGTCACCACGGTCAGCCTCGACGGCCTGCGGGAGCCGGTGGCGGATGGGGGGATCGGCGCCGACCTCGACGACCTCGACATCGCGGAGGCGTGGGTGTTTCCGGAGCAGGGCCGGGTGTTGGACAAGTGGGCGAAGATCCTGCGTGAGGCCCGGAAGGTGTCGGTGGATACCGGGGATGCGGCGACGAAATTGTTTGTCGGGTCCTGCTATAAGGGGTACATCGGGCGGATGGTGAACCCGGACATGTGGACCGCGACCCGGATGCAGCATCATCACCAGCCGGTGTGGCGGGCGGCGATCATCGCGCACTGCCGGTGGCGCGGCCGGCGGGTGGCGATGCGGATCGCCCGCGAACACGGCCGGTGGCCGATCCGCACGGTCACCGACTCCTGGGTGTATTTGCTCGCCGACGGGGAGGACCTTGCGGATGAGAGTGCGGCGTTGGGGAAGATGTCGGTCGAGAAGGACACCCCCCTCACCGAACCACTCCAGTTGGCGTTGGCGTCGGCGGAGGATGTGCACGAGGTGAAACTGACGATCACTGCGGCGTTCGCCGAGGACGACTTCGCCGACGACGACTTCGAAGCCGATGAAGAGAACACCGACGACGGGGAGGGGGTGCTCTGATGGCACAGCATCTTCCCAGGCCGCGCACCACGAAGCTGCCGCAGCAGGCGGTCGGTCTGGACGGCCTCAAGGTCTCGGTCGCCGACGCCGCGACCAGCGGTGTCGAAAAATCGAAGCAGGTCAAGTCCGGGGGTTTGGCCGGTTTGACCAGTAAGGTGTCGGTCACACAATTACGCAAGGAGTTGGGGAACGAGGGGTTGCGGCAGGCGGCGATCGATGCCGGCCGCACCCCGCCGTCGGCGCGGACGTTGCGCCGGTGGGCGCAGCAGGGCCGGATCCCGCACGCGGATGTCCTCGAGCGGGCGCAACGGCGTGCGGCGATCGAACGCCTCGGCGGTATCGATGTGGTGGCCGCGAAGATCGGCCGGTCCCGTTCCGCGGTCTCCCGGTACCGGTCGGGGGAGACGAACGAGCTGCGGGCCGACGCGAGCAAGAAACTGAAATCCGTGAAGGCGCAGGACATCATGAAACGGGCGGGGGTGCTGCGACCGGACGGCACCCCGAAACGGGCGGTGATCCGGGTCCGGGGTGGTGTGATGGTGCGTAACGGCGCGGACGAGGGCTATGACTACCGGGTCCGCACCTTGGATTTCGCGAACTCGGACACCCCGTTCAGCAGCGACGAGTCCCGTGAACTCGCGGCCGCACTGGCCAACGATGATCACGCCCGCGTCGTGGCGTTGCTGGAGCGGCACGCCACCCTCGACTACCCGGAGAACAAGGGCTTCGACAGGTACAGCGACCAGTTCGGGTTCCACTTCGACCACATCGATTCGGTCCACATCGACTGGATCTGATCGCAAGTGGAATCTGTGGGCGCTTAGGGTCTGGTGCCCTATGCCGGTGTCGGGCGTGCAGGGGGCGGTCGCGCCTGGTGTCGCGGCCCCGGCCCCGGCGCTGGCCCTGGCCGCGGCGTCGGCGGTGCGGAGTTGTGTGCGCAGCGCCTGGGAGATAGCAGAGCAAGAAATCGCCGGGCGTGGAGGACGTCGAATGAAACCGAGCTCGTGGAGCCCCGGAGAGCGCGAAAAACGATTGGCGGGTTCACCCGTCGGGTAGGTAAATTCGATGGCCGCCCCGCCTGGTGTTTTCGTTGTTCGCTGGGGTGACCCCCGTCCCCACCATCGGAAAGGTCCACCGTGACCGAACCCACCGGCCTCGTGACCGACGAGGCACGAGCCGACGACCGAATCGAACGCCGACACCTCCAGGTGATCGGTGTCCTGTTGGTGGCCAGCTTCGTGGTGATCCTCAACGAGACGGTGATGAGCATCGCCATCCCGGTCCTGCAGGTCGAACTGGGTGTCCAGCCCAGTGTGGGGCAGTGGCTGACGACTGCCTTCATGCTCACGATGGCGGTGGTCATCCCGCTCACCGGCTATCTCATCCAGCGCATCCCCACACGCACCCTGTTCGTGCTGGCCATGTCACTGTTCACGGCGGGAACGCTGATCGCATTCGCCGCACCGGGCTTCGGTGTGCTGCTGTTCGCCCGCATCGTGCAGGCATCCGGAACAGCGCTGATGCTGCCGCTGCTGATGACGACGATCATGACGCTGGTGCCACCCGCCCGTCGCGGCGCGATGATGGGCAACATCTCCATTGTGATCGCGGTGGCGCCTGCTCTCGGCCCCACCCTGTCCGGTTTCATCCTGGACCACTTCGGGTGGCGTTGGATCTTCGGATTCGTTGCGCCGATCGCGTTGGTCACCTTGGTCCTCGGCGCCCGGTTCGTGGTTTCGGTGTCCGAGACGACGACGGCGAGGGTCGACATTCTGTCGATTCCCCTGGCGGTACTCGGATTCGGTGGTCTGGTGTACGGCCTGGTGAGCATCGGCGAGTCGGCCCAGGGATCCCAGGCGTTCCCGGTGTGGGTGCCGTTCCTCATCGGTGCTGCGGCGATGGTCGGGTTCCTGGCCCGACAGTTCCGGCTGCAACGTCAGGACCGTGCCCTGCTGGACCTGCGTGTGTTCGGGTACCGCCAGTTCAGCATCTCGGTCGTCGCGATGCTGGTGGGCATGGCAACGATGATGGGCACCTTCATCATCGTTCCCTATTTCGCGCAGTCGGTGCTTCATCTCGATCCGTTCGAAACGGGTCTGATCACCCTGCCGGGCGGCCTTCTGATGGGTTTGGCGGGTCCGATCGTGGGCCGCGTCTACGACCGGCGCGGTCCTTTTGTGCTGGTCATCCCGGGCTCGATCCTCGTCAGCATCGGAGTGTGGATGCTGACGACGGTGAGCACGTCCACCTCGTTGTGGTTGCTGCTGGTGTCGAACATGGCGCTGTGCCTTGGCCTGGCGGCGACCTTCACCCCGTTGATGACATCGGGGTTGGGATCGGTGACCGCGCACCTGTATGCGCACGGCTCCGCGGTGGTGGGCACGTTCCAGCAGGTGGCGGGCGCTGCCGGTACGGCGCTGTTTGTCACCGTGATGACGGTCGTTGCTTCGCGATCCGGTCACCCTCACGATTCACCGGACGCCATCGCCGAGGGGGTGCGGATGGTCTTCGTTGTCGCGGGGATTCTCTCGTTCGTTCTGATCGGTGCATGCGCGTTCGTGCGCAAACCGGGGGATCCGGGAGAGCACGCACACCCAGCATCGGTGGAGGCGTCCACGCAGGGGATCTGAACGGTGGGCGCGGGTTGAAGGGTGGCGGTGACGACGAACTGGTCAGATGGCGGAACCTGTGCGTCCGGATCGCTCCTTCGCCGACAATGTTCCGCGCCGATATCACTTGCTCACCGACGCGAGGTCCTCGATGTCCTCCCGGACCTCGCGTCGGACGGCATATTCGAGGCCGAGTTCCACCGAGGTTTCGGGATGCGGTTCGAGGACGCCCACCGGGTAGGCGTTCGAGGAGAAGGGAAGGCCGGCGCCTCGGTCGGTTCGGGGTCGGAGGCTCGGATGCCGCGGGTTGTCGAGCTTGGTGCCGGGGTCTGATCAACAGGGAGATCGCGGTCAAACTCGTCATTTCCCAACGCACCGCCCGGGGGCATGTGAAGCACATCCCTGTCCAAGCCGCGGTTCGCCTCGCGTACCCAGATCGCGGCCAGGGTGATCGAGTAGAGACAGGGAAGAGGTCGTGGCCGCCTGCCGTCCCGGTTCACAAAAACGTTCTTGCACAGGGTGATCGGACTCGTGGTGGGTTTTCACGTCTTATGGTGCCCGAGCTGACAGTCGCGAACGAATCGCGGTTTAATCGGAACTGGTTCCCTGGGAAAGTTTTGCGGTGTGGTGGTGGGTGAACGCCCGCCGGAACCGCGTGTGCGGCGGGCGTTCACGTGGGGTTAGTTGAGTGTGGTGGTGTCGATGACGAAGCGGTAGCGGACGTCGGAGGCGAGGACCCGTTCGTACGCTTGGTTGATGCGGTCGGCGGGGATGATCTCGATGTCGGATCCGATGTTGTGGGCGGCGCAGAAGTCGAGCATTTCCTGGGTGAGGGTGATGCCGCCGATCATCGATCCGGCGAAATTGCGGCGGCCGCTGATCAGGGACATCACGTTCACGTTGAGTGGTTCGGCGGGGGCGCCGACGTTGACGAGGGTGCCGTCCACGGTAAGGAGGCCGAGGTAGGCGTTGAGGTCGATGCCGGCGCTGACGGTGTTGACGATGAGGTCGAATCGGCCGGCGAGTTGCTCGAAGGTGGTGGGGTCGGAGGTGGCGTGGTAGGCGTCGGCGCCGAGGCGCAGGCCGTCTTCCTGCTTCTTGAGGGTTTGGGAGAGGACGGTGACGTCGGCGCCGAGGGCGTGGGCGATCTTGACGGCCATGTGTCCGAGTCCGCCGAGGCCGACGATGGCGACCTTTTTGCCGGGGCCGGCATTCCAGCGGCGCAACGGGGCGTAGGTGGTGATGCCGGCGCACAGCAGCGGGGCCGCGGCGGCGGGGTCCAGGACTTGTGGGATGGACAGGACGTAGTCGGCGTCGACGACGACGTGGGTGGAGTAGCCGCCCTGGGTGGTGGTGCCGTCACGGTCGAGGCCGGCGTAGGTGGGGATCATGCCGTTTTCGCAGTACTGTTCGTCGCCGTTTCGGCAGTGGGTGCAGTGTCCGCAGGAGTTGACCAGGCAGCCGACGCCGACGCGGTCCCCGATCTGGTGGCGGGTGACGTCGGCGCCGGTCTCGGTGACGGTGCCGACGATTTCGTGGCCGGGGACGACGGGGAAGGGTTGTGGGCCCCAGTCGCCGTTGACGGTGTGGATGTCGGAGTGGCAGATGCCGGCGTACTGGATGTCGATGAGGACGTCGTTCGGGCCGACGTCGCGGCGTTCGATGGTGGTGGGGGCCAGTGGTTGGCCGGCGGCGGGGGCGGCGTACGCGTTCACGCGCATGGCAGATGTTCCTTACGTCTGTGGTGGGCACGGTGGTGGTGAGCGGGGCAGGGCTGAGTGCCCGGCGGCGCATCAGTGAGTGGAGGCGCGCGCCGGGGTGGTGGTGGGGTAGGGGTTAGCGCTTCGTGGTGCGGAGTTGGTCGGCCATGGCGCGCGCCTCGGCCGCGAGGAGCTCGGCGCGGGGCTCGTCGCCGGCGTCGATTGCGTGCCAGTAGTCGATCTTGAGGTCGACGTAGCGTTGCCGGAGGGCGATGTGCTGGGCCTCGAGCGCGAGTTGCTGCCGGCGCTGGGTGAGCAGCTCGATCTGCGCGGCGGCGGCCGCGGCCCCGTGGTGGCCGTTGGCGACGTACTCCTTCATGTCGCTGACCGACATCCCGGTGGCGGCCAGGCACGCGATCCCCAGCAGCTGGCCGAGGTCGTCCTCGTCGAAGACCCGGTGTTTGCTGCTTTCCCCGCGGCTGATCGGCGGGATCACCCCGACCGATTCGTAGTAGCGCAGCGTGCTGGCCGGGAGTCCGGTCAGGGCGGCCGCGTCCTTGATGGTGTAGTCGCGTGGGGTGGTTCGTGCACTCACGTCATCGACGTTAGGAACTTCAAGTACTTGAAGTCAAAGGTCAGATGAGTCACATCCGCGCTCCGGTGGAAACAGTTCGACACACCACCGAGATGGCCTCACGCGCCCTGGGCTGCCGGCGTGCATCCGACCGCCGCTCCTCCGGGTGCTGCCTTCGGTGACCGCGCTGACACTCTGATCAGAGTCAACTTGCGTGTGGCCGGAGATCGCGATTAGGGGGTGCTCGGCTTCGGGCGGAACCGGCGGCGGGGTCAGTGGTTCTCGGGACCGGCGCAGGGTTTCGGACATCACCCGGTGCCACCACAGATCCATGGGGCTCGGATCCGGCCACCGGATCGGGTTGTCGTCGAATCCGATATCGGGGCCGCGGTCGTGGTTGGGGTCTTCGTTGATGTCATGCACGATCTGCAGTTCCTCTCGTCCGACGCATCCGGGTCGACTGCGCCGCGAATCTCAGCCGGGCTCGACGTCGACCCCGGCTTCTCACGTCGTCCGCCCGGGTCGGTTAACCCCGTACAACGCCGCGCTCGGACCCTGAAACAGCCCGTGCCGGCCGATAGCGGCACCCCGGTGTCGCGACAGCCCTGGACTGTGGGGGCGCAGCGCGTTGTGAGGTGGAGGGCGGCGATATGGCCCCGCCGAATGTGCCGTCGAGGCGGGTTGTGCTGGGCGTTGTCTGGTGGCCGGGGTAGATCGTTGCGTGCGTGAGCGCTGGGGTGGTCAGTGACGGCCGTCGTCGTCGACCCAGTAAGTGAAGGTGTGCCGACTGATCCCGGACGAATCGGTGGTCAGCATCGTCTGCAGGACAGAGCCGACCAGGTGCGCACGCCTGGGCTCGCAACTGCGTGACCGCCTTCTTCTCCGCGTCGTCACGGGCCGCGCCGGCCGGCAACTCCAGTGGCATTCGGTCGATTCCCACCGGGAACACGGTATGGCAGCGGTAGGCGCGCACGTTCCTCGCCGTTTCCATGCGACTGCGCACACGCAGCGGCGTCGTGGGGAGATGTCAGCCGTGGAGGCCGCTTGTCGGTGTCGGCCCTGCGACGTGACGGTCCGAAAAATTCGACTATGACTGGTGGCCAATGGGATTTGTGGACGAGTGGATGTGACATGCCGGGTTCGGGCACGCCGGTGGTCTATGCCGTGTTCGGACGGTCGAGGGGGTGGCGTCGCCGACGGTCGTCCCGGATGTAGCCAAAAGGGTTGGGGACGAGGGCGACTCGCTTTGAGTGTGAAACGTCAGCCGAGGGTCTCCGTATCGGAGGTCCCCACAGGGCGGTGCCGGTTGATGTGTTGTGGCGCAGTCAAGCGCAGCCCCCGCCAACGATGAATATCAGCTGGCAGGGGCGCTACACGGACAACCTGCACGTAGTAACGAGCAGCGCATCAATGATCTTCGTGAGCCCGAGACCGGAAGTCCAGGGAGTGTGAGCCACGCCATTGCATTATTTCCGCACCACTCAATAACCGACCGGTAAGTGTGGTCTCGAATCGGCTTACGCTACCTCCAGATCCACACCTCCTGACTCAATTTCGGGTATGCCTGTAGGTAGTTCGGCCGATGTGCCGGTGCCGACATTCGCCCAAGGTAGCGGGTACGCCGCCGTCGACGTGGCAGCCGAGAATATAAGTATGTGAGAGAAGAGTTGTCATGGCACGGATTACCGAGAACCTGGGCGCAAGTCTGCTGAATACGTTGCGGGTCGGTGTGGTTGGCACAGTCCTGTATGCCGGGCTGATCATGGGCGTGGTTGTGGTAGCGGTGTGGAACTTCCCGATGCCCGGCGTGTAGGCCCGCGGCGCCTGTCGGTCCTGCACCGCTGCGGTGACTGAAACACTCGGTGGCAGTTCGGCGATAGATCTGACAGGGGCGTGGTTGTGCCCGTGGCCCAGCGTGGCCGGCAAATCAGCGCGCGATACCCGTGACGGGCCCTGATGGGTGTGGAAGGGACGATAATGTTCGGGACGGGTGTAGCCCTGATGGTTGGTCTGCTGGTGGTGGCGCTTCTGGTATTGCCCGTCTCGTGTGGTGTGGCGGCACGAGCGGACGCGAAGGTCCGCCAACTCTCAAAGTCCCCAGCATCCCATCCGGATCCGGTGAGCCCGGTCGCCGTCGCCGTCGCGGATGTGGACGAACGGTGTGATCAGTGGCGGCAGCTGGCAACCCGAGCGTGGCTGATCTGCGGCGGCGCCGCACTGGTCGCAGTAGTGGTTGTGGGTGCACTGATCTGTGTCGGGTGACGATGACGGCAGGTGTCGAGAATGAGCAATTCGGCGGTGTGCACCTGTCGGTGGGGCGGGCTGAACCATCGGCATCACGCCCGCTGATGGGGGCGGCGGAAGATGAAACCATTTAGCCTCCAATGGCATACATGCCGGAGGCCGATCGGAAGCGGTGGGCGATCAGGTGAGCCGAAGCGGCCCGGTCGGAACGTCGTCGGCTCCGGCCGGACCTCGCCAGGGCGTACAGCAGGTACCCGTCGCGTGAGCCTCGACCGCGCTCGCCACGCGGTGCGCGTCCGGTCGGGGACGCGTTCGGTTCGAGCGGTGGTGGTTCCGCGTCGGTGTACCTGGGTGAGTGGCGTCGCTGATGTCCCCTCGGACGTCTTCCTAGGTGTGAGGTTTTGACCGGATGTACAGATTTCAGCACCACAGTGCACCGATCGCTGCCACCCGGTGGGGGTTGGCTGGCGCAGTGTTGGCTTGTACGCCTGTACCTTCGAGTTCCGGTGTCAGGAAATGGTAGATCCGCCGCCTGCCCCGATAGTCCAAGTGTGATCCACGCCACACGCCTTTCTCGGTGGGCCGCACTTCGGACAGCAGCCGTCAGTGCACGCTCGCCGATCCGGTGACGCATGTGAATGCGAGCGTGTGGCCTGCCCGGGGATTGGGTCGGTGGGGGAGTTGACCTCGCTGGCCCTGGACGCCGACGGGATTGCCGAGCAGTACTACCGCGACCACCGGTAGGGACAAGCGGAGACGCGTCACCCCCGAGCTGAGCGGGCGAGGCTCACCGAAAAGCGCCGCAGTGGTCTGTTTTTGCGTGAGCGAGTTTCAGTGCACGCGCAGGTTGGTCCGGGTTCTTCTCCGGGAGTGAGGTGTACCGGTGCCGGTGGTAGCGTCGCGCAGGCTGCAGGAGTGCGATCTGTGATGGAAAGTCGCCGGGCTGCAGCCGCGAACGGGCACGGGCACGGGTACGGAAGGTGCGGTACATGGTGCAACAGCAACGGGCGGCGGTCACCCGGGCGCAGATCGTCCGCGGGGCAGCGGAAATGTTCGACAAGTCCGGGTTCGAGGGCGCCAGTCTCGTCGAGATTCTCGAGGCGGCGGGCATGACGAAGGGGGCGTTGTACTTTCACTTCCGCTCCAAGGAAGATCTGGCCCGGCACATCATCGCCGAGCAGCACCGGATCTCCATCTCCGCGGTGCAGGCCATCGCCGCGCAGGAGGCGTCGGCGATCGAGCAGATCGTGATGCTGTGCCACGAGATGGCCCGGCAGATCGTGCACGATCCGATCGTGCGGGCCGGGATCCGCATCACCCTCGAGCTCAGTGCCGACGACCGTGGCCCCGCGGGCCCCTATCTGGATTGGATCGCAGCCTGTCAGGGGTTGGCGGCCCGGGCGGTCGCCGAGGGCGATCTCGTCGACAGTATCGACCCGCCGACGTTCGCTCGGTTCGTCATCGGCGCGTTCACCGGAGTTCAGACCGTGTCCCAGGTCCTGACCCATCGCACCGATCTCGAGCAGCGGGTGGACGAGATGTGGGGGTTCCTGTTGCCGGGGATCATGCCGGCCACCCGGCACCCTGACATGATGCGGATCCGGGCGGCCCGCACCGACGTTCCCGTCACCGGTCCGCCCGATCGTGGGGACTAGTGCGCGCTCAGCGTGTCGACGCGAACTCGTTGCTGGGTGGCCACAAATTTGTCGTTGCGGAATTGTTATCGGGCCGGTATAAATATTCGCATCGTGTGCTGTGTGTCACGATTCTCTGAACAATCGAACTGGAGTTACAAAGATGGACCTCGCTTTCTTGGCCGACTTTTTCTCGAACGTCTCCACCCTCCTCGGTGTCCTCGACTTCTTCTCGGGTTCTGCTGGGTCACTCAGCGGCTAGTAGCGCTGGCCGGCAACTGAACTGGCTCCGCGCGCGGTAGGAAGGGGTCCGCGCGGTATTTGTGGGCCCCTTGTCGCTGTAGTGGATCTTCCGGTCGTGTGTCTGCGCCGCGTCGGCCTTCGCTGGAAATGCTGTGAATATCATTTTCCGCGCGGCTGGGTCGACCGTTCAAGATCATTTACCGGTCGGACCGCTGACCTATTCTCGATTCGGCAACTCGAAAATTTGAGAGCCGAATTATGTGTGTCGTCGAGTTCGCGGAACAAGAGTTCGGGGAACAAGGGAGTGCCCTCAGCGGGAGGTGTATCGCGGCGTGTTGCTGCTGGCCACAAGATGTCGCGACGCCGATTGCCGCAGCCTCACGTCCCACCCGGCGTAGCGGCCCGTGCCCTCGTCGCGGCGGAGCGCCTCGTGGTCGCGGTCGACGAGGTGCCCGAACTCGACCCGCCTTGCAGGCGGCCCGTGGCCACGCCCAGGCGCGCAGACGACGGAAAATGGTTCCCACACAATGGAATACTGTTGCTGCAAAGGTGCGGCAGCATTGCCTCGGCGTCACCGCGGCGATCATCTTGTTCGCCCCGGCCGCCTGCGCCCGTCCGGGGTGAGCACTCCGCCGCCCGGGTGGGTGGCCGGCACGTACGACACTTCTTGTCCTCGAGCCAGATTTCAGGGATGTCACCTGACCATTGGCGTTGTCTGCGGTGAGCTACGCGAACGGCACCTCCTCGTCGAGTCGCGTTCGATCATGTTCTGCACCAACACCATTATGGTTTCGAGCTCGGCATCATCACCGCTGCCGAGGGCACGGCACCGGCGCTGATCGGCGGGCCACGATTCGCCGAGGAGAGGAACTCCCGGGGGCGAGTCCCGAATAGGGTGCGGGTGTGTCTGGTCGCCGGCGCCCAGGGTGCTTGGGGTGTGGGCGCTCCGCGATCCGGCCGCCGACGACGCCCCTGAGAAGAATGCTCCGTTCACCAGCGGGGAGGATATGACACCTTCGGTCAGTGCCTGGTCTCGCAGGCCGCCCGGCACGCGGCCGTCTCGACGTCGCCGGGGTGGCGTGATTCTGATGGTCGCTCGCTCGGGGCGGGATGGGAGTCGTGCGCGACCGGACTGCAGCCGACCTCGCGCGTGAACTCGCCATGCTCGCCTTCGTTCGTGACCGTCTCCGGGCGGCGGAGGGCAATGATGTCCGTCTCCCGACCACCGCCGTCGATCAGGTTCTCGACGAGCTGAGCAGTCTCGCACGATCGCCGCGGGTCCCGAACTGATCCGCGCGCAGCATGCGAGATGGAGATGACAAGTCGTCCCCTGTGCCTTGAACACAACGACGCTCGACCATCGCCGGCACCACCATGAGCCGTCGGTGAGGCAGTCCCGTGTCACGGCCTTGACTGCCGGGGAACGCGGGCGGGCTGCCCGACAGGAGATGGAGTAGCGACGTCGCTCGCGGCTATCTCGGTGGTGGGTCGAACTGTGTCCACTCCTGCGCCCAGCGCCGCAGCCGGTTTCGGTGGAACAGCCGGTGCGCGAGTGCTGCACATAGCAGGAGGGCGCCGGCGGTGAGTGCCCAGAGACCGCAGGCGGCGGTCACCGCGACCACGGTGTTCTCCGGACCGCTCGGGATGGGGCCGGTGAGGTTGCCGGCGGCGTCGACGCTGATGGTGACGGTCTGACCGGCCTTCGCCGGGGTGTCGGTGGGCACGGCGGCGACGCGATCCCCGTGAGGTGTGGTCCAGCGGGCGCGGGCGGTGTGCTGGGTGCCGACGGGACGAATCGCATAGTCGGGCGACTCGGGAGCGAGATAGGTGTCCTCGAGCAAGACCGCAGGAACGTGGTGCACGGCGGCGGCCAGTGCCTGGGCTTGGTGTTCGAGCCTGACACGTGTGGCGGTGCCGAATGCGGCGGCGACGGGAATCAGCAGCAGAACCACGGCCCCGGTGAGGAGCATGAGGGTGGCTTCGAGGCGATCGCTGGGACGCATCAGGTGGTTGCGACTCCACGGGCGCAGCCGCCACCACCGGATCGGCGCGGCCACCGGTGCCGGTGCCGACTCCCCTCGACGCATGGTCACCTCCCGCGAGAATGCCGCTTCCCCTTTCTTCGATTGTGCGACGGAATCGACAGGCGGGGTGTCTACGCGCCGCTCCGCGGCGGCGGAATGGCCCACTCGGGGTGTTTCAGCCGGACGGCCTCGCGACTGTATTCCTCGACTGGTTCGGGTGCGCAGGGCTTGGCGGTTCCGGCGCTGCGCGGGTTCGTCGAGCTTGTTGCACCGATGGGGCCGCGTCCGGGTGGCCACCGACGAGGACCATGACCACCGATTGCTTCGGCGGCGTTCTTCGATCACGGGGTGGTGTTCGGGCAGGTCGCCTCGCGTACCGGGCCGGGCGGTGCTTATGCTCGATCCCGGGAGTGTCGCCGAGCGAAGAGGTGCATCAACATGGCCCGAAACAGCGGCCACCGGCCGGTCGATGGCCCGGAGTTGACGGTCGGGGTCCGGGTGCTGGTCCGCAGAAGCGCCGGGGCCGATCTCACCGGTGAGGTGGTCGAGGATTACGCGGCGGTGACCGACCCGGGTGGCGGTGGACACGAGTGGGCGCCGGTGCATCGGTGGGCGGTCGCGCTCGACGACGGGCGACTGGTCTTTGCCGACACCGAAGACCTCACCATCGATCCGGGATTTCACCGCTCCGCCCGGAACCGAACCAGGATCCGAACCCACACACGGATTCGGATTCGGATTCGGACGTGCGGATGCCAGGCCGGCACCGAGGAGAATGATCGGCGACAGCCCCTTCGTGGCCGGCCCTGGACGGCGCCAACCATCGTGCCACGAATTGCGTGAGCAGCCAGTCGATTACATGAACACGCGGATGAGGTCCTGAAGGGGCTACGTCGATCTCACCGCACGACCTGCCGGGTATGCCGCCGTCGTGGCGTAGCCGCACCGGACGTGTTGTGCGCTGTGGTGTCGTTCGGATCCGACGTTTCCGGCCTACCGTGTTTCGTATGAGTGGTGATGAGGCTCGCGTGGCCGAGGCTTTCGCGGGGTGGTTGTCGTCTCAGGGGTGGACGGTGCGTACCGAGGGCGATGTCGTCGACATCGTTGCCGAGAAGGACGGGCACCGGCTCTACGTCGAGGTCAAGGCTGCGGCCGAGGCGCCGGGGTTGGACGTCGATACCGCGATCGGGCAGCTCGTTCGGCGGATGCCGAGCGAGGCGGATCGGTCGGTGTCGTTTGCGTTGGTCGTTCGGGACGAGCCGGGGTCGGTGGAGGCTGCGGTGCGGGCACCTGCGCGGATTCTGGATCTGTTGGGGATGGCGCTGTATGCGGTCGCCGAGGACGGTGGTGTGCGGCAGCTCTTCGGCCGCGCATAAAGACGTCCTCGGTGCGAGGGGCGGGCGAGCGGGGCGGCCATATGCATCGCCAGGCCCATGTTGGCCGGGAGCTCGGTGATGGGGGCGGTAGCGCAGTCGGTGAGAGCCGTGGACTCCTGCTCGGTAACCGCGGGTGCGAGCCCTGCCCGGCCCACCGCGTTCCCCCCGGCCCCGACAGCTCGTGGAGAGCCCGGTCGGGCCGCCGTGTCGGCGGATCGAGTGTGCGCGGGGCGATGACACGGCGGGCGCCCGGGCCCCCGGTCAGGAGGTGGCCCCGCAGACAGAGCACGGTTGCCGGTGTGTGGCGACATCCGAGTGCTCGGCTGATCCGGTGGTGTTCAGGCGCAGTCGCGGCAGGTCAGCTGCCCGGGGTCGGCGAGGCGGCTGCGGTGGTGGACGAGGAAGCAACTGGTGCAGGTGAATTCGTCGTCCTGCTTGGGGAGGACGCGGACGGTGAGTTCTTCGCCGGACAGGTCGGCGCCGGGCAGTTCGAAGGATTCGGCGGTGTCGCTGTCCTCGACGTCGACGGCGGGGGACTGGGTGTCTTTGCGGCTGGCGGTGAGCTGTTCGAGGGACGTGTCCGTCGACTCGTCGGATTCGGTGGTTCTGGGGGCGTCGTAATCGGTGGCCATGGCTGTTTCGTCCTCATGTTCCTCGGTGTTCGGACCGCCACCCTAGAGGGTCCGGCCGCGCGACACGCTCTCGGGGTCTGGCGGTGCAGTGGATCGGTGTTCGACCGGCGGGCAGTTCGAGGGGAGAGGAGCCGCACCGAGTGAGTGTCGCCGCGACCTGAATGGAGGCGATTCCGCAAGCGGCGGTTGACGACAGAACGCCCGTTACCTTCTCGGGTGAGGGGTGTGGGTGTGACGTAGTCGATCCGTGAATTGTGAACGGATCTCTGGTGGCGATGTCAGTGCGCCGATAGTCGGGTCGCGCACCGATCCCGACCCCCAGTGTTGTGGTCGGTGCAGGAGCTCCGTTTTCGCTTCGAGAAGTGAGGCGGGGCTTCGCCTGCCGCGGGCTGTGGGTGCCTGCCGGCAGTGAGACCCCACCCGCAGCGCGTCACGGTTCGGCCGGTGGGGTCTCTCGTGCGGTCAGCCGTCGATCGGTTCGCAGATCGCGACAGGCCCGTGGCAACCCGGGGTGGCGCATTCGTGCA
This sequence comes from Rhodococcus sp. NPDC057014, assembly GCF_042673295.1. Taxonomy (NCBI): domain Bacteria; kingdom Bacillati; phylum Actinomycetota; class Actinomycetes; order Mycobacteriales; family Nocardiaceae; genus Rhodococcus; species Rhodococcus sp. NPDC057014. Next base: position 23,492 of record NZ_JBHUSF010000048.1, on the reverse strand, counting down.
GGTCGGTCTCGAGGAGCACGCCGCCGAGGCCGGCGTAGATGTAGTGCGCCGAACGCGGCGTTGCCACATCTCACGCAGTCTCTGTCGATCTGGATCCACTCGCCTCCCATGGCAGTTCCGCGAATTCGGTGCATGTCGAAGATTCTGTCGTGTTCACGACGGTCGGTGGAACTGATTGCAGAGCAATAGAGTTCGTATTGTCACTATTCGATACGATGAAGACCCAGGCCTGGTTGGCTGAAGTGGTCCTACAGTCGTTCGGCACCGTCGACAGATGGTGCTCCGTGTGGTCCTGTCAGGCGAAAGGGTGAGGCACGGGTCTTCGTAGATCAGTGCGGCCTGCGTGTGATTGGTTACCGTTTCATCGGCTGGCGGTGGGAGCGCCGAAATGCCGCTACTGTGTGTTTGACGATTACCTGGCGAAATGGGGAGACAACGTGGCGGTATCACCGAGGGGTTCTGCAGGTTCGGCGAAGACGACGACCAAAGAGATTCGTCAGTGGGCGATCGGGGCGGGTTTGGAGGTGTCGGCCCGTGGCCGGATTTCGGCTGAGATCGAGCAAGCCTTCCATGACGCGCAGGCGAGGACGGCTCCGGCTGAACCTGCGAAGGTGACGAGGTCGGCCGCGAAGAAGGCGATGGCGGAGAGTACGACTGCGAAGAAGAGGGCGGCAAAGAAGATAGTCGGGGAAACGGCCTCGACGAACAGGACAGCGGCGAGCAAGGCTCCAACGAAGAAGACGACCAAAGAGATTCGGGAGTGGGCGATCGGGGCGGGTTCGGAGGTGTCGGCCCGTGGCCGGATTTCGGCTGAGATCGAGCAAGCCTTCGACGACGCTCAGGCGAAGAGGGTTCAGACTAAACCGGCGCCGGTGAAGAAGACGAGCGCGAAGAAGGCAGCTGCGAAGAAGACGGCCGCGCCGACCGCTCCGGTCAAAAGGCTAGCGGCGAACACGGCGCCAGCGAAGAAGACAGCTGCGAAGAAGAAGGCCGCGGCGAGCACTGATCCGGCGGAGAAGGCCGCCGTGAAGAAGAAGGCCGCGGCGGCTCTGGTGACGAGCGCGTCGGTGAGTACGGCGCCAGCGAAGAAGACGACCAAACAGATTCGGGAGTGGGCGATCGGGGCGGGGCACGTGGTGTCTTCCCGCGGCCGGATTCCCGCTGAACTCGAGCGCGCCTTCCATGACGCTCAGGCCGCGAAGGCTCGGACGAGAACGGCGCCGGCCAGGAAGGTGTCCGCGAAGAAGGCCGCAGGGAAGAAGGGGGCCGGGAAGACGTCCGCCTCGCCGACCGCTCCGAAGACGAGGGCGGCGACGAGCAAGGCTCTGGGGAAAAGGACGGCCGCGAAAAAGGAGTCTGCGGAGAAGATTCCGGTGACGAGTGCGTCGGTGAACAAGGTTTCGGCGAAGAGGACGTCCAGGGAGATTCGGGAGTGGGCGATCGGGGCGGGGCACGTGGTGTCTTCCCGCGGCCGGATTCCCGCTGATGTCGAGCGGGCCTTCCATGCTGCGCAGGCAGCGCTGCCGGTCGCGTGACATTGTGGACACTGTCCTGATGGATTCGGCGGCCCTGTCGCCGGCCATCATCAGTGCAGTCATTCTCGGTCGGCCCCGGCATCTGTGGCAGTTCATCGGCGAGCGGTCGGTGCGCTGTGCGGACCTCTCGCACGCACAGCCACAAGCGCACCGGCGACGACTACGTGGCCGGGGTGCTCTGGCACTCCGTGGTCGCCGGCGGCCCCTTCCCGCCGCGGGCGCGGAGCCGCCAACAGCCCTGGTCAGAGGTGTCGGCACCGCACACTGTCGGCCATGCCCCCTACGCTGGGGGCGTGTTCGACGAGGGAGGTAGTGGTTGGGTGATGGCGAGTTTTTCCACGCCGGTGCTGACCGCTTCCCCCAGTGTCCGGACCGATTGTGAACGGGAGGTCGACATTCACACGATGAGCAAGGACTTGGATCTTTCCGAGATGGCCCGCGCCAATGAGAAGGCTCGGACTGTGCTACGCGTGCAGTGGACGTTCCTCGGCGCCGCCTGCGTCTGTCTGGGGCTGCACCTGGTGTTCGGTGCGTGGTGGTGGCTTCTGGCGATCGCCTTCGCGGTGGGGGCACTCGTCTCGGCGACCATTCACCTCCGATTCGTGAGCCAGTCACGGAAGGCGTCCCGGGCGTTCCATGCACTCGATTCGGCGGACTCGACACACCCAGAGCTCTGAACCCGGGATTGTCTCGGGTGAGTGAGGTGAATTGCTCAAGGGTGCAGCAGACTTGTCCGTTATGACGGATCCGTTGTATGCCGACCTCATCGAACGTCTCGGTCGGGCGGTCGCCCGCGCCGCCATGGCGGGGGATCCGATGTTCGGCACGGTGGAGGTCACCATCGAGGAGTTGGCGGAGCTGCTCGAACGCCACGTCCCTCCCCGCGACCCGGATGCCGCACCGCACTGACGGCGCCTCTCAGGTGTTGTGCGGTGTGCTCTGATGACCGCACACTTCAGGGCAGGATGATGCCGTGGGGAAGAGAACCGCAGCAGACCTCGAGCGCGAACTCGCCATGCTCGCCCAGGTCCGTCATCACCTCCGCGCGTCGGAGGGCGAGGATTTCCGCATCCCGACGACCACGGGCGACGGCCTTCTCGATGAGCTGAACAGTCTCGAACGATCACCGGGGGACCCGACGTGAGTGTCGAGCTGGGCGGCACCCCGGGATATGGCGGTCGCGATGCAATTCACCTGTGGTGCCGAGCGGTGGTGCTGGTCGGTCCGGCACCGGTAGCGACGCCCAGCAGAGCGGGTGCGGCCCGCAAGCGCACGATAGGTGGGGGATGGGGTCCGGTGGGCGGAGGTTGCTATTGCCGGGCCGCGATGGCGGGCGGGTGCCGTCTGCTCGGGTCTGTCGTAGGGGGATGTCAGAATAGGCGGTATGAGTTTTGGTGGAGGGCGACGCCCGCTTCGGCGGGCCAGGGATGCGGTGCGCCTATCGCCGCCCCGGTCCGTCCTCATTCGGGGGTAGCGGGCCGGGGCGCCTGAGCGCTGAAAGGCACCGCCTTGTCCCGTACCGATGCGCATTCTCCGTATTGGGTTCGCCTTCGTCGTGGCGAACTTTCCATTGAACCGTTGCACGCCTACTACCACGAGGTCTGCGACCTCCCTGACCGGTGCCAGGAGGGTCGGGGCTGGTTGCCCGCGACGAAGTGCTTCTGGGCTTATACGTACACGGGCACCAGGATCTGCTCGTGTTCGCTGTGCTACGACGGTTCCGGTCATGCTCGTGATCTCCGTCGTGAGCGTCGCCGTACCGCGCGTACCCTCGCGGCGGGGCGTCGCCGGTGGGATACCGGTGACACCACAATCTTCGACGACACTGTTGTCCCGCATCGCAGACGGGACTGGTGGAAGTAACCTGCAGTCGCATCCGCAGGTGGTGCTGGCGCGGGCCGACGGACGAACTCGATGCCGTATGGGCTACCGATGAGCCCCAGATCACGGTCCGTTCGTGCCCGTTGCCGGCCCACCGTGCGGCGGGGTCGCGTTCAGTGCCGGCCTGGCCCGGTGCCTGCCTGAGCGCCGCCGCCGGCGGCGTTGTCCGCGGCTGGCGCCGACCGGACGGTCCTGGGCATGCTGCCACCCGCTCGTGAGGGTCCGGAGTGGGGCGGTCGGGGATGGGGTGGCTGATCGGCCCACAGTTCTCGGGGGTCGTTGCCGCGGTGGGTGTTCGAGACTCGCTGGGCGGCGGGTTTCCCTGTGCGGCAGACGTTCTCGTGTGTGGTGTCTCAACGAACGGGCGCGGTCGGCGTGGTCGTCAGCCGGGACAGCGATCGGCACCGATCGCCCTGGGGTGATCGGTGCGGGAATCGCGAGACCGGATCCGCTTTTGTGTCGCGGGCACCTTCTGCCGTATCCGAAGCGCACGGCGGGGCCAGCGCCGGAGGGAAACGACCCGGTTTGGGGCGCACGTCGGTCCGACGATCCCGGACACCGTGTGGTCCGCTCAGGGTGGCTGGCGCCCGAGTGGAACGCCGTACGCCCCGCTCCCGACATGATCTGGAAGGCTTGTCGGACTGTTTCGCCCATTGCTGCAGGAAAGGGATTGCTGTGAACGAACCCACCGGACGGGTCGGCCACCGGACGTATTGGATTCTGCGTGACGGGAACATCGACGTGTCGGCCTATACGCGCCAGATCCGCGAGAACCGGTCCGGGACGCGCATCGTTGGCGAGTACGTGGGCATCTACGCCCAGGACGGTGCGCTCGGTCAACTCACCCCGGCCCTTGCCCGCCAGTTGGCCGAGGTGTTGACTGCGGCGGCCGACGCCGCGGAGTCGGTGGATTCCGCGCGGTCGGTCGACGAGGTCGCGCGTCCGGGTGAGTGAACCGTAATTCGCGCGCGTCCCGGGCGGTGGAGATGACCCACGCAGATCGACCGTGTTCTCATGGCTCGGCGCCGAATCGTCACAGCCCCCGTCGGCAACAATCGTGGCGCGGCTTCATGGGGTCACTTCGTGGTGTCCTTCCGGTGCCGCCGCACCGCGCGGCGCCCCGGTCGCCGGTGTGTACGTGGTTCCGATCCCGGTCGGGCTTGGGTGGAGTGTCTGCGTCCACCACCACACTTCGGCGCAACCACAGGAAGCGAGGAGGGAGATCTCATGACGATCGAACCGGGCATCGACGAACTCCGCGAACTGAACATCGAGAACGAAGGCGTGATCCGCGTATTGCGGCGGCAACGTGACGCCGCCGAGACGAAGCTCGCCAAGATCGAGAACCTGGTGAACTCCTCACGTGAGCGTGTGATCGGGCAGGACGGCACGAGCGGTGTCCCGCTGGAGAAACTGCTCGCGCTGCTCGCCGAGCGCGAGTAGCCGCCTCCTCATCACCACACCCCCAGCGACGCGAATGGTCGCGCGGTCGGAATGCATACTGTCTGCCGGTCGCCGTCTGTATCAGATCGATGCGACGTCGGCGGTGACACCAGTTTCGCACCGCGAAACGCTGTGGAACCTACCGCTTCAGCAGCAGCGAGTGCGACCTGCGGCGCCGCAACCTTGCCAGCCCGCTGTCGGATGTCCGCGGTGCGGCCGGCCGCACCCGCGCCGACGCGGCGGCGGTCCGCGCCGGCCTGGCCAGTCGCGAAGGGCGCGAGACCATCGAAGGCCGGATCCGGCCGCTGGGTCATCCTGGCGCTGTGGTTGTGAACATCGGCCGTTGTAGGTTCCGGATAGCGTGTAGTGGTCAGCAGGAGTGCAGGACCTGGCTCATCGCGTCCTTCTCTGCCTGGGTCACCCACAACCGGTAGAGGGCTTTGACGTCGATCTGCCGGGCAACGTAGGTGCACCGGTAGGCCTTGTTCGGCGGCAACCAGGACGCGGCGTCGGAATCGGACTTCTGCGAGTTGGTGGGTCCGTCGACGGCCTGCAGGTTCCGGGGGTCGTTGGCCAGGTCGCGGCGTTGCTCCGGGCTGAGTTGCTGGGCGCCCTTCTGCCACGCGTCGGACAGGGCGACGATGTGGTCGATCTGGACGGCGGTGGAGGTGTCCTGCCCGCGGACGAATGCGATGGTGGTGCCGGTGTAGGTGTCGTGCAGGGTGCCGGTCGCGACCACGCAGTCCCGGGTGCTGGTTTTGTAGGTCAGGTCGACCAGGTCGCGGCGGAGGATGTCGTTGCGGGTGTCGCAGCCGTTGTGGCCGCCCTCGACGCCGTTGTCGTCGGACCAGGACGGCCCGAATTGCTCCCTGGTGTACCCGGTCTTCGGGGCCCGGCCCTTGACCGCGAGGGTGTCGAGCTTCGCCAACGCCGGTCCCGCATCGAAGACCGGCGCCGGGGCGGCCGGGGCGCCGCCGAGGGACCCGGTGCCCGGGTCGGCGTCGGCGATGGCCGAGCACCCGGTCAGGCCGAGGACGGTGACCGCACTCAATGCGAGCAGGGCGGTCCGGGGGCGTGGGCGCATGCGACTGTTTCTCCTGTTACCTGTGTGACTGGCGGTGCGCACAGTATGGCGTGCGCCTCCGACACCCATCGCAGGGGATTGACTGAAATGCGGGTGCCGGAAGCCGAACGCCCGAGAAAACCCGCACGTTAGTCGAGTACCGGGTTCAGATGGCGTGTGGTGTCAGCCGCCAACCGCGGCGCGCGGCGAGGAAACCGGCGAGCGCACCGAGGACCGCGCTGATGATCAGGCCGGCCGCGAGAAACGGGATGGGGTTCACCGATTCCATCCGCCCGGTGGTCACGTCGGCGCCGAGCGGTTCGTAGCCGGCGGTGTAGACGTGCACCGGGTAGGACAGCCACCAGGCGAACAGGCCGGTGCACACCAGGCCCGCGCCGAGTCCGAGGGCCGTTCCGATCAGTATCAGTGTCCGCACACGATCAACGTCGCGGTCACCGGCTGTGTTGTTACCGAGTGTCCGCCCCGGCGCGGGCTCGACACGGACTTTTGCGCTCCGCACCTGCACGTAATCCCCGGCCGGGATGCTTCGGCGGGGGCCTGCCGAGCAAAGACGCCGACGTGCAATGTGGTCGAGACCCTGCGCAAAAGGACTGCGCACGTCGCCATCCCGCACACATCATGAGTGGCACGGACCTGCGCTCTGGACGGCCATAGTTCGCATTGGCGTTATTGCACTGACCGTCCCCATGTGCGCAAGGGTCAACGGACGAGGGACAACGGCAGGTCAGGGCCTGCCGGTCAAACTCCGGCTTCCGGGAACGTCCGGTGAGGGTTCCGCCGACGTCAGCGGCGTTCGCTCACCGAGGAGCGGCGGGACACTCCATGGGTGCGTTCGCGCGGTGAAGTGTCCAGATATGCCAGAGTGTGTGGGGTGAATCGCGACCATCGGCATGACTATTCTCTTCGCTTCGAGTGGGGACTGTCCGGGGCCACCGCAGTGGCGTCCGACGCCGACGTCGCGGTGGTCGTCGATGTTCTGTCCTTCACCACCACTCTGTCAGTCGCGATCGATGCTGGTATCGAGGTGCTTCCCTATCGATGGCGGGACGCTTCTGCGGTGCAGTATGCGGCAGCCCACGATGCCGTGCTGGCTGTCGACCGGAGTGCTGCAGCGCCGGGTTCGATCAGTCTGTCGCCGGGCACGATCCGTTCGGCGCAGGGGATCGATCGCCTCGTCCTTCCGTCCCCGAACGGTTCGTCGATAGCGTATGAGCTGAACTCCTCCGTGGCGGTATGTCTCGGAGCTTCGTTACGCAACGCTCGTGCGGTCGCGGAATGGATCTCCGACAACTACACGAAGGACACGGTCGTGGCGGTAATTGCAGCCGGTGAGAGGTGGCCGGACGACACCTTGCGGCCGGCGGTGGAAGACCACTGGGGTGCCGGTGCTGTGATCGCTGCGCTGATCTCACGTGGGTGGACTGCATCGCCTGAAGCCGAAGTTGCCGCGCTGGCGTGGAAGGTGGTGTCCGGTGAAGTAGCGTCGGCTCTCTGTGGATGTCGATCGGGTCGCGAACTCGTCACCGCCGGATATGCCGAGGATGTGGCGATCGCAGCCGAAGTTGACCACAGCCGTTCGGTACCTGTTCTCCGAGAGCATCGTTTCGTCAATTCAACGAACGCCTGACACCGTGTCGCGATCGTTTACCGGTCGTCGATCCGCTACCGAGATGGAGGCGGGGTGATCCTCGCTCTGGTGAACTGCCGAAGTGACTGCGCGTAGCCGATCTACCGATGGCTGGAGTGTGGTGTCGGCGTTGGCGATTCATGGCGCCGTCCTGGGAGTGTTCGCGTCGTGGGCGTGGAGGTGGATCGGGCCGCCGGCATTCGGGCCGCCGGGTCCGGTGCGTGCAAGTGCCAGATCCTCGGCCGAGCCACCGTCGTCATCCTGGGTACCGACGTGGCCCTCGATGGCGGCCGCACTGATCGTGCTCGGGGCTGTAAGTTCTCGCGGCAGTCGGGTATGGGCTGACCGGTTTTCGATGGACCGTGGTGCGTGAAGGGCGTGGCGGCCGACGCCCTCTGATCACGCTCCTGGTGGGGCTCGGATTCGGCGCGGGTGTTACCGGTGCGCTCACCATAGTGGTTGTTCCGCACGGCAATTGCGATCGTGCGTGCGGTCACCGACCGCGGGGACGCCGACGCGGATGACGCTGTCCGATACCGACCTGATGTGGTGGTTGATCGCACCAGTCGGCGCCCTCTGCGGGGCAGCCGTCGGGGTGGTCATGACCGCGTATGACCGGCGACTACGCATGTGCGATGCCGGACCGGTGACCCGTTCGGCGGGTCTCGGCGAAGGGATCCACTGTCGGCGACTCACCCTTTTCGCTCCGGTGGAACCGCCAGCCAGCGAGACGGACGGGGTACCGGCGGGTTGAGCGCAACACGTCGTCCCGCACGATTTTTCGAAACCCCGGGTGGACCGCAGTGTTGCGGCAAGAACATGTCGAGATTCCGGACCCGGCTCCGTCCCCGCGTCGAATCGCAAGACAACTTTGGGAGGATCGATCGCATGGCACACGTACAACGTTTCGACCACATCGGCATCACGGTTGCGGACCTCGACGCGGTAACGGCGTTCTTCGTCGGGCTGGGTCTCGAGGTCGAGGGCACCGGATCCGTGGAGGGCGAGTTCGTGGAGACCGTGTGCGGCATCCCGGGCGCGCACTGTGAGATCGCGATGCTGCGGCCACCCGGCGGAGGGACCCTGCTGGAGCTCGCGAGGTTCGTCACGCCCGACCACGTGCCCGGATCGCCCACGGCGATGGCCAACGAGCTGGGGCTGCGCAACGTGTCCTTCGAGGTCGGTGATCTCCAGGCGGCCGTCGACGCGGTGGTTGCGGACGGGTACGGGCTCATCGGCGGTATCGGTGAGTACGAGAACAGCGTGCGGATGGCCTACGTGCGTGGGCCCGAAGGGATCATCGTGTCCCTGTTCGAGCAGATCGGCTGACGCGCGTGCGCCCTTGCCTATTTGTGTGGATGCGCCGCCGTCGTCCACAGCGGCGTGGTGAGGGACGTCGACCGGCGCCCGGATTCGCACCCACGACTTCGGAGCGCCGTACGGGCGGGATCGCCAGCGGGTCGTAGGTTTGATCGACGTCGAACGCCACGAGGAGGATGTGAACGAGATGAGTTCGGATGTGACTGACGACCAGATTCAAGCCCTGGCCGCGACCGCCAAGCCCTTCAGCCTGGTTCAGCTTCGATGGAGCTCGGACCGATACCAGGACGGTGCCGAGGCGATTGAACGTGAACACCAGCGGCGCATGGTGTCGTTACGTGCCGAGGGCGTCATCGCGATCCTCTGTCCCGTCAACTCGGACACCGTTGCCGGCGTGGCGATCATGACTGAGCCCGTTGAACGGGCGCGGCAGATCATGGCCGCCGACCCGTGTGTGCAGGCCGGAATCATGACCTATGAGGTTCTTTCGTGCCTCGGCTTCCCGGGCGACACGCTGCCCGGGTAGCCGCAGCCGCTCTCACGCAGCTAGCGGGACGGGCAGCTCTCGGATGTGAACGCGTCGGGGACCCGATCGAGTTGCCGTGGCTGGAGTCGATCGCCGGGCGGCGATACCACCTACGCGATCTCGTGTCACCGCCATCCCCAAGGCCGGACAGCGATCCGATTCCGGGGGCGGGCCGAAGGCTCGAGGTTCGGACGGGTCGTGGTGACCGTTCCCGGTTCGGACACGGAGTGAGAATGCGTTCGATACATCATGGTGTCGCTGGTGACACATCGCGAACGGCGGTGCGGTCACACTGGCCTTGTGAGCATTACACGGTGTGTCGATCTGTCGGCTGCGCGCTGGCTCGAACAGCGGAACGAGAACTGGTCGCGGCTGGCGGCCCGGGGGCCGGTTGCCTTCGACACGTACGCACGCTTGCGGTTCATCCCGGACCCGGCCTATCCGGGGCAGAGGGAAGGTGATGCTCGACGCGATCCGGAGGGGCTGTCGGACAACGAACAGCTCGGGGTCGTTCTGGCCGATCTCGCCCGCTACACCGGTACGCCTGATGACTGCTACTTCTGCATCTGGGACGGGTGGCCGAGCTTCACCGCCGGTGATCCGCTGCCGAAGATTTCGATCCCGAACCGCGACTATTTCCTGTTCCACGGAACCCTGGCCGACGTCGCCGACTGGGATGCCCAGGTCGAGGCCCTGCTCGGTGACATCGGCGCACCGACTCCGGCGTTCGTGTGGCCGGCCGATCACGCGTGGTGCGTGACCTGCGACATCGATCCTCATTTCGCGTCGATCGGCGCCGGCCCGGACGCGATCGATCGGCTCGTGGCCGACCCGCGTGTCGACGTGGTCGTCGACGATCCCGACACCGAACCCCCGTACTACTACTGAGTGAACGCCATTTTCGTGGTTCAGCCGGTCGATCGCGCCGTTCCGGTCAAGAAGACCCGCGACGGAAAGACGCGGGATCGAAATGGGAAGGCTGCCGCTGTGGACGCCGTCCGGTCAGGCCCCGGTGCGGGGGTGATGTCGGCACATCCGGCTCCGTGGTGTGATGCCATGGAACCATGCCGTGGGATCCCGCAACGACGGACAGCCAGGACTGGGACGAGCGCGGCCTCCGACTGGCGGCCGAGACCACTGCCGGCACCTGGATCGCCGAACACGTGTTCCCATGTGCTGGGGCTTTGGTGTAGTTCACGTACTCGACGGCCGCCCCTCTCATTCACACGGTGCACAGCGACACTGTTATCCAAGGTGTCCTTGACGGCGGACGAGCGTCAATGACCGTTTAGGCGTCGTTCGTCGCGACCAGGGTTTCTTTCGAACCGATATGTTTGTTTCGAGGATGATCCCCGGTGACGTGGTGGGGCTTGCTTGCCGGTATCGCGCTGCTCGTCCTGTTCGCGTGGGCATTGTTCCGCGTTTAGCATGAATACCGTGAACGACATTTTCGACGGTATGACACCGATCGACGGCGGATTCCACGTCAAAGACGTGAACGATGAACACTGTGTCGACGTAATGCGTATGGCGTACAACTGGCGGGTAGTGCTGAGTCAGCGCGGACACACGCTTTACGACCACGGTTGGTGCTACTTCGGTCACGGTCACGACGAGAACGGGCACCCGCGTTCGATGCACACTGCACTATTGCGCGCTGTTGCTGCCGCTATCGCGTGGGACGGCACCGGTTCACCGGACGGTCACGACAAGCAAGCCTGCTGACAGCGTGTCAGATTCGTTCTACGGAAACCTAGTGCCGCATCAGGCAACGAATCGCAAGATCCGGGCGCTTCACTTCAAGTGGGCAGTCCACCCCGGTGGAGGCTCGCCGAAATAGGCAAAGTTGAATCGCTTTCGGACATGCCACCGATACTTGCATGCGCTAACCGGTGAACCGCGCAGATCGAATGCTGCCAACGTCCATGGCGACCCCGCACGTCGGACTGGACCGGGACGAGATCAACGCACAGCGCATCCGGTGCGGGTCGCGCTTGTCCCGAGCGCATCCGTGGATTGCGCACGTTCGGGCCGATCCTGCGGTTCGACCACCACCCCACCCCGCGCGCCGAACATCCCGGCTACGGCATCTGGTACGGCGCCTCCAGTCCCCGCGGCGGGTTGGCCAAGGCGTTTCAGAGTTCCCGGGTGATCGACCGCCACCGCGGCGACCCGTATCTGACCGGGCTGCGATTCATTCGCCCGCTGAGACTGCTCGATGTCTCCGGCATCGGCGCGGGGACGTGGGCGACCCGGGTCGGCGGCAACCATGCCCTCGATTCCGTCGCGCACGGGCGAACCCAGCACGGGGCCCGCACCATTCACCGCGCCATGACGATCTCGACGGGATCGTCTACCGCGGCCGGTTCGCCGGCGGTGTTTGCATCGCGATCACCGAACGCGCCGCTGACGCGTTCCCTGCGCTGCCGGCGTTGTCGCTGCCGTTGTCGCATCCCGGGTTGTCCGGACCGATCGACAGCGCGGCCCATCAACTCGGCTACACCATCAGCTGACGCTGCGACACGCGCGGGCGAACCGGCTGGGCCCGCAGCACACGCCCCGTGACCGCACGGCATCTACTGCAGCACGCCTCTCTGTTGCACAAGGGAGATCGACAGCCTCTACGAGGCCACACCAGGCCCGGACGTCATCGATCTGAACTCCCAATCGTGTCGTGGAATGGTTGCAGGCCAGGGCCATTCCACGACGATGCCGGGTCACGAGCGACGGTTCTGCACGTGCGGAAGAAAAGCATCTCGCAGGACCCTCGCTGCCGCGGCACGAGTGGGGAACCTCCCCACCGAGGTGACCAGCTTCGTCGGTCGCCGACGCGAATTCACCCAGTTCAAGCGCCTACTGGGAACCTACCGGCTGGTCACTCTCACCGGTGTGGGAGGTGTAGGAAAAACCGGCTCGGACTGCCCGCGGCCGTCGAGACGAGGCGGGCATGCGCCGACGGAGTGTGGTTCATCGAACTCGGCGAGATGCACGACGTCGACCGGTTCGCACTCGTGGCAGGCGTACTGGGAATCACCCTGACACCCACCACCGACCTGACCGAGCACCTCGCCCCACGGCAGCTCCTGCTCGTCCTCGACAACTGCGAGCACCTGATCGACGGACATCGCGATCGTCGTGGGAACACTCCTACGCAGATGCCCCCGGCTGCACGTACTGGCCACCGGCCGAGAGACCTCGGGCAGAGCAAGGCGAGGTCGTACTGTCTCTGCCGCCGTTAGTGTTTCCCGACCCGAGCCGAGTATGTTCACTCAACGGACTGCCCAGCTATGCGGGCTCGGTCCGTGGAAGGTAGTCCCCATAACCGAGACGGTAGCGGGTTGCACGCCCGGATTGGTGCATCCGGATTCGATATCGACCGGTCAGCCTTCTACATCGTGCCGGGGTGGGGTGTTTCCCTTCCTGGGGTGGGCGAACGGGCCCCTGGGGTGGCTTCAGATCGGGCGCTGGAATGGGCAGAGTTGTACCTGTCACCGACGCACTTCCCCCGTCATCCTCAGGAGAACTGAATGATCAACGCCCGCCGAACTGTTGCCGCTATCGCCTTCACTGCCTTTTCGGTCCTGGGTGCCGTCGGAGCGGCGTCCGTCGCTCAGGCCGAGCCGATCGGTCCGAACGGCCCCACCGGTGGTCCGTGCCCGATCGTGAACACGGACTCCCAAGGCAACGAGACGGTGACGTACGGCAAGCCCGGCGATCGCAATGGCGCCCTGGTATGCGGTGCGGATGGCGAATGGACCGTGGGCAAGGCCAAGGGCAGCCCCGGGCAGATCCAGACCCAGCCCGGACTCTCCCGCGGATAGCCGACAACAGCCTCCGCTGTTCCCGCTGAACTGGGTGCCCCGTATCCATGCCGATGCGGGGCGCTCTCGTCGGGACGGACATGTCGTCAGTCCTGGTCGACGCGGTTTGTGGGCTCAACCTCGTCTACGAGTCGATCGCCGTGCCCCTGCTGGTGGCGGTCGTGGTGTTGGTGGCGGATGAGCCGCCACCAGCTGACTACTCCTCGTTGGGTGCTGGGGCTGGAGTGTTCTCCGGTATGCCGAAGCCGGGCATGTCCCACATCTGGGCCGGGGCCTTCGTGATCCCGCCGTACGGCCACAGCCGGATCCGCCACACATCGCCCGGTGTCGTCGATCCCGGCCACCCGTAGTTGAGGAATCCCCGTCCGGAGACCTCCACGGTGTACCGGCCGGCAGGAACGGCGACGTCCACAGGGTCGGTCGTCGGTGACGACACGACCAGCACCCCGCGATCGTCGACTTCCAGGCGGCCTTCGCTGACCTGTTGCCACTGATCCCGGTCCTCGGAGGGTCGTGTCGGCCACACCTGCACGGTCACCGCCATCTGGAAGTTGTTCTGGTGGGGGCACAGCACCAGCAGCATGGCGCCGTTGCCGGCGCTGGGTTGAGCGGCCTGGGCCCGCTCAAGGAGTGCGAGTTCGGCGTCCGGGTCTCCGAGGCCGCCGTCGAGACAGAACTGGCCGTAGTCCATCGCCAGGGTCACCTGTGTTTCGCTGACCGGCCGGGTGCGCTCAGTGTGCTCATCCATGCCGTGATCCTGTCACGGCGCCCGGACGCAGCGTTCGTACTTCGACGCGGGACCGGCGCACTGCCCCCGCCCGGAACGTGCTGCCGGTCGATCCGGCCAGTATCCGATCGCCGCCACCGTGTCCATCGAATCGGGAGGGACGATGTGCCCCGCACACGTGTTCGGGCTATCGCGTTGTTCCGATGCGCAGCGGAATAGTGGCGTTCTGCGCACTCCGGCGCAGGAGCCGTTTCTCGAGGGACGCGTGCGGGCCTTCGAGTGGTTCGGCGGTGTGCCGCACTGAATCCGCCGGGGCAACCTCAAACCCACTGTGGTACAGGGATTGCGAGGTAGTGACCGGGTCGAGTCGGACCGATTCGTCGCCCTGCACAGCCACTGCGGGCTTCGATTCGTTCTTCTGTGTCCCGGGCCGGGGTGGCGCCAACGAGAAGGTGCGGTGTCGAAGGCGAAATCGGAAGATTCCAGGGGCACCTGGTGCCGGCGCCGACGGTGGCGTCGTTGACCACCGGACTCAACGAGAAGGTCGCCGCCGCGGACCTGATCGACGACCCCCCGGTCATCGGGGGCCGACCGGTCACGGCGGCGGCCGCGTTCGCCGACGAGCAACCCGCCCTGCTTCGGTCGCCTGCCGTGCCGTTCGACTGAGCGCGACTGTTGTCTGCGCGGGTTCGACACCCAAGCGCGGGTGTCGGTGCGGCGAGAGCTTCTCCCTATGTGTCAGTTGGCGCTGCGCATTGCAGGTGTGGCGCGTAGCGACAACCGATACACTTCGATGATGACAGTTGTTGCCCACCAGGCGCCTCACCGGATTCAGCGTCAGCGCACGAAGGGGTGGAGGATGCCCGAAGGTGCCGTCTACGTAGGACGGCCCACAAAGTGGGGAAACCCGTTCGCGGTCCACTCGATCGACACAGCCGAGGGCGGCCCGTTCTGGGTGGGTGACACGATCATGGCCCCGACGACCGGTATCGAGACCGAGGGTGCGGCTCGGCACGTAGCTGTCGACCTGTACGCACTGCATACCGGGCCGATGGGCAACTACGAATTCGACGGTGACGCTCTCGCTGAGATCCGCCGCGACCTCGGAGGGCGTTCTCTTGTGTGCTGGTGCCCGCTCGACCAGCCGTGCCACGCCGACGTGTCACTCGAGATTGCAAACAGGGCCGAGTGACTCCTCAAAAACGTGGTGTGATCCCGGACGGTGAGCGCGATCGCATCCTTGCGGCGATGACAGCAGCGAAGGATGCAGACACCGAACTCCGGGCGGCTGTGGTGGCCGGCCTTCTCGCGGGAGGGTCGGTGCGGGAGGTAGCTGGCGTGACGGGGATGTCTACGAACACCATTCAGCGGTGGGGGCATGAGGGTGGTTGGCCGTCGACCGAGTAGAAGGCTGCACGCTTTCTCCGTCGTGATCTCAACAAGCACGGGACTATGTCGCATTCTGCGAGACAAGGAGTTTTCTGTGAACGTGAACGAACCCACGGGACGGGTCGGTAACCGGTCGTATTGGATTCTGCGTGACGGGAACATCGACGTGTCGGCGTATACGCGTCAGGTGCGGGATCAGCCGGGCATGAGCACCGTGCCGGCGTATGTCGGCATCTACGCCCAGGAGGGTGCTCTCGGTCAGCTCACTCCGGTGTGTGCGCGCCGGTTGGCGGAGGTTCTGGTTGCGGCGGCGGACGCGGCTGAGGCTGTCGACGGGGTGGCATCGTCTCGTGGGTGAAGAATGTGAGTCCCGCAGTGGATTGCCTCGTCGGCGCCGGCCGTGCGCGGAGTGTCCGTGGCGGCGGGACGTGGCGCCGGGACGGTTCGGTCGGGAGAGGTTTGACGCGCTCGCCGCCACGTCCGGTGGTCCCGGCCGCGAGGTGGAGGTCGGGGGTGCGATGTTTGCCTGCCACAAGTCGCCGGAGGGCGCCGAGGAGGCCTGTGCGGGGTGGCTGGCCGTCGCGGGCGTCGAGCACCTCGGGGTTCGGCTCGCTGTTGTGCAGGGCCGGCTCGATCCTTCGACGTTGGCTCCGCAGGAGGGGTGGCCGACATTGTTCGACTCGTATGCGCAGATGACCGAGACGCAGCCCGGATAGCCCGAGGTGGCGCGAAGGGACCGGGAACCGGGGCGTGTCGGCTCCCGGAGGTTTCCCGTCCTGATCGTCGATGTTGTGCTCTGGCCGTCCTGTCTAGCGTTTCGCCGGCCTCGGCCGAGCGTCGTCCTGGTCGGGCGTGAGGGGTCTACACCGCCGCAGACTGGGTGGGACGACCGATTCTCGGGCGCGATGGCCATTTTCGGGTTAGGTACCCACCGACGAGTTGCTGCGCGCGTGGTCGGGGCGTGCGAAGCCATCACAGGGTCCGCCGCTGCGCGGGTGACCGGGTGAAAACACGAGGGGACCCGATGAAGGACGCACGCCGACCACGAAGTCGTAGCTACTGGGACCGCAATGGCGGTGCGGAGTCGAAGAACACCACCGGCACATCGGGTTCGACGCGGCGGGCGAGGTCGAGGACGACGAGGGAGTCTTTTCCGGAGGACGCCACGTACCGGTCGGGGCGGCCAGGTGCGTGTCCATCCGGGCCGCGAAGTCCGCGACGGCTGCGTTGCGGCACCGGGCTTGGCCGACGGTGCCCGGAGGCCCGCTCGATGCGGTGAGGTCCAGGCCTGGGTCCTGTGTCGTCGTCGACACAGCGGTCAGGCTCCGACCTCGCCCCACACGTCACCGAACCGCTCCCGCGTCGACGTGGGGACCTATCCGCCGTACGGGTGCTAATAGTCGATAGAGCGGCGCAACGGTGGTGTCGGGGGCGGCGCCGAGATGCGACAGGCCGTTTCCGATCCTCGGTATCGGCGGTGGGCTGCGGTTGAATGGGGGCATGGGGTCGTCCGCGGTGGAGCAGCTGTGGCAGACGTTGTCCGAGAACGAGTTGGCGTTGGTGTGTGTCCGGGGCCCGGAGTGTGAGTGGGCGGATCTGATGACGGCCGCGGACGATGGGGTGGGGGAGCTGACCTGGCTGGCCCGGGAGACGAGCGAGATCGCCGAGCAATACCCGCACGGCGCCGCGCATCGCACTTCTTTGTCGTGACGGCGTCGAACCTCACTGCGGCGGAGTAGGACGCCTACACCGCCGCCGTCGTCGGTATCCCGGACCACGCCGAGCCTGCGGACCTGGTGGCCCGGTGCTCGCGGTGCGGCCACGCGACGCCGGTGATGAGGCTGGTCGGGCAGGTGATCTCGCGGCAGTTCATCGTCGTTCGACGGTCATGGGCCGGCCTGGCCGGCTCAGGGCCGGAGGCTTGCCGGCGGCGCGCACATTGTGTCCTGCTCAATGATCGAGGTCGTGAGACCCATTTCGTGTGCCACCGTCGTTCCGGCGGATGGGTGCAGCTCCCCTTGCGTTTCTCGATGGCACCACCTGTGTGGCGGGCGGTCCCGGCGCGGACCGGCCCTTGCCGCGGTGGTTGATCAGCGCTATGTGCTCGGAGGCGGGGTGAAGTTCTGGGGCCATGTCGTCTCGTTGTCGTATTTGATTCCGGTCAACTCCGTGCTGTCGTCGATCTGTGCGTCTGTCAGGTCGACTCGACGTAGGCGGGCGAAGGTCAGCATCGCGTTCCGCAAGTCGGCTCGGCGCAGGTGAGCGTGTGAGAGCTGCACACCCATGAGTAGTGCGCCGGACAGGTTGCAGTCGTCGAGTGTCGCGTCGAACAAGACCGTTTGGGGTAGTTGGATGCCTCGTAGGTCTGCGCTGATGAGGTCGAATTGGCATCTGGACCAACCGTTCTCGGGTAGGCGGTCGTCGCTGATCTTGGTGTGCTGATGAACGACTTTGACCAGTGCGGCGCGGAGTTTGCGGTCGTCATCGGCGGTCGCGGTGAGGTCTCGGAGTTGGGCGCACAGCAGATCTATGCAGACTTGGCGCTCTGTATCGTTGCCGAATGCATGCCAATCGTCGGCGAGTGAAGCCAGCGCATAGGCACCGGCCACGCGGATCACCAGGGCCTTCTCGGCGAGTTGTTGGGCGACCGCGGCGTACCGAGTCCGCAGATCACGCGCTTCTTCGAGCGCATGTGTTGCGCGTAACTGTTCCGATTGGGCTTCGATCTGCGTTCGAAGGTGTGTCTCTTGGGCCCGAAGTTGGGCCGACAGGTTGTCCGATTGCGCCGTGATCTGCGAGGTCAGGTTCTCCCGATCGGCCGCAATCTGCCTCTGCATGTTCTCCTCCGCGCCGCGGCGGGTTATCCATGCACCCCACACAGCGAGTGACGCCGCGACGATCGCACCCATACCCGCCAACAGTGTGGCTTGCCCCGGAGTCAGGTCATGCCACGACTGGACTTTCAGGAATACGAACACGAGGACGGCGACTGCTGCAAGACCGACGCCGAGGACGATCAACCCGACGGCAGGTACCTGTCGGTCCTTCTTGTGTCCGGAATTGGTCGAGGCCGAGTCGACGCTCACCGTTCCATCATCGCGCGTCCGGCACCTTGATGGACGCACTTTCATTCCTCGATTCGAGAGGCCAACCGAAGTCTTTCCGCACGAAGTGGTTCCGCGCCAGTGGGCGTAGACCAGGTGTGAGGGCGGTAGCCGCGCGCACGCGGCGGTCGCGGTCAGCGTTGGGTATTCGCCCAGGACGCCCGGCCCAGAGAGAGGCCAGGGTGACGGACTGACGTGGCGACCGGGGGAGCGCGGTCTCTGGGGTATGAACGCAGAGGAGAAAACCCGCCAGATCTCGCAGGTCACCGTCCGGTTGCCGAACAAGTTCCCGGCCGGGTCGCGGGAGGAGGTCGGAACCGCGGTGGCGGAGACGGTCGCCCATTCGCGGGATGCCCGAGTCGGGATTTCGTTCGTTGCTTCTCGCGCGTGCGGCGACCACGAAGCTCGTCGCTCGAGACGTGAGCGTCGGCGCGAGGGCGGGCGACTCGGACGCGCACACGCGGATCTTCCGTTGGCCAACTGGACACGGCGATCGATATCCTCGCGGCGCGGATCGAGACCGTCGACCTTGATCGAGGGCGCCCCAGGCACACCGGCTCGCCGACTGGCTGCGCGGCGAGGCCGCGGCGCTGCGTGCCGAGCTGTAGGAGGTGCATCGGCTATCGATGCGATCGTGGTCCGGTTTCCCGAGGTGATGACCAGCGATGCATCGGCACGCCACCGACCGACTACCCGGACATGGTGCCTGTCACTGCCATCGGCCCTGCGGGGCCGTGTGAGGAGCCCGCTACCCGGCCTTCCGTGGGCGGCGGGTTTCGTTGTTCGCCGGTGCCCGCGCTCACCGCCAGTGCTCACCGCCGGCGCCCGCTCGCTGATGCGGTGACGGTGAAGGTGACGACGAAGGTGTCCTGGCGGCGAATTCTGTTGCGAACGACCGTCCCCGGAGCGGCGCGTCGACGACGATCACACCTGACGCCAGTTCGCCGATGTCTTCCGTCTGGCGGCCTGGCGCCTTCTGGTGCCGATCGGGCAACCGCACCGAACGGCCGGTGGCGGAGGGTGGGCATGTTCGTCCTGGTTCGTCATGCGCACGCGGGGGAGAAGAGGAGCTGGCACGGCCCCGATGCAACTGGCAGGCCCGGGGTCTGGTTGCCGCGCTGGACGACATCGTCGTCACCTTTGTCTGGCACGATAATTACATACAGTGCCCTGAATATTCGCTTGAGTGTGTATTATTGTGTCATGAGATCGGATAGTCGTGCTGCGCAGGTGGTGGAGCTGGCTGCTGAGCAGGGGGGTGTGGTGACCAGCCGGCAGGCGCGGGCGGTGACGTCGGTGTCGGTGCAGCAGCTCAAGCGGATGGTCGATTCGGGGGTGCTCGAGCGGCTGCATCATGGGCTGTATCGGCTGGGGCGGATGCCGGAGGATGTGCATCTGGAGGAGCGGGTGGCGTGGCTGGCGCTGGACCCGGATGTGGTGGTGTGGGAGCGGCTGGATCAGCCGGTCCCGACCGGGGTGCTGTCACATCGCACCGGCGCCGCCCTGCTGGGGCTGGGGGATCTGGATGCCGATGTGGTGGAGCTGACCGCGATCCGGCGGATCCGGCTGTCGCTGCCCGGGGTGGTCGTGTACCGGGGTGTGCTGTCGCGGGAGGATTGGCAGCTCGTCGACGGGCTGCCGGTGACCACCCCGGTCCGCACCATCGCCGATCTGGCCGCCGCGGGTACTGATGCGGGGCATCTGGCGTCGGTGGTCCGCGACGCCCTCACTCGAGGCCTGGTCACGGTGGCGGAGGTGGTGGCGGTGCTGGCCCCGCATGCCTTCGAGTACGGTCACCGGGCGCTGGATGGGCCGGGTTTCCTCGAGGTGCTGATCGCGCAGGCGGGGGTACCGACCACCATGCTGGCGGTCGCGGACCTGGCCCGCAAAACCACCACCACTACTGCGCCAACTGTGGCCGCGGCGGAGGCCGGGCAGCTGGGTGTGGCCGCCCTGATGCAGGCGGTGACCGAGTCGCCGCAGGCGCGGGATGCGCTGCTGCGGTCGCTCTCCGTTGCGATCGGGCAGTCCGCCGCCGGCCGTATCAGCTCCGGCGCCGGGGCGGCCGCTCCCGGCCGCCGGGTCGCGGATGACACCAGCACGACCGGATCCGATCGGACGGCACGGCCGGGTCGCTCGGCTCGGCCGGCGAAGGTGTCCGACCGGTGAGCCCGCTGCCGCGGTCCCTGCAGGCGGTGCGGGCCAGTATCACCGACCGCCTCAACCGATACGCCACCGATCACGGCCAGAACATCGCCCTGGTGCGCCGCCGATTCGTCATCGCCCGCTTCCTGACCCGCGTCTTCGATGCCGACCCGGACGGGTGGATCCTCAAGGGCGGCATCGGAATGATGGTGCGTCTGCCGCAGGCCCGCTACAGCAAGGACATCGACCTCCTCGCTGCCACCGACCTTTCGGACTCGGTCGACGAGCTGCGCCGCGCGGTCCGCGACCACCATCTCGACCACTTCCGTTTCGAGGTCGGCCCGGCCACCGAGCTCAGCCACGACAAGGGGGTCACGGTCACCGTGACGGCCTCCCTGGGCAGCAAGAAGTATGACGGCTTCTCGCTCGATGTGGTCGGCAGCCGCCGCACCCTCGTCGTGGGGCGTCGACTGCCTGTCGCTCCTCGCGAAGGCGAACCGAGGGAAAACAGGCATTTGTGCAGCAAGTTGCTGCGCAATTGGACCGAGGGAGCTGGGTCGAGGAAGCGCAGGTCAACGCGTTCCGGGCGTCCGACCGGTGGATGGTCGGCCGCCCTGCCTTTGGCAGGGTCATAACAGCGCCGATCGGCGGTTAGTCGTGTGCCCGCCGGCCGCGCCCCGGCGGGGCCCGCGTGTTTTCGCTGGGCAGGTGACGCCATGCGGGACGTGATCACGGCCCTCGCCCCAGTCCCTTGCGGTCGCGCGGTCGAAGGTGAAGCGCTCGCGGTTCGCGCAGTCGCGCCTGTCACCACGCTCGACGGCACCTCACTGGGTGCCAGCTCACAGATTTTCGTATCTCTTGTGGGGTGGACGTTTCCGATTCGTGGATGTCGAGGATTTCCGGTGATGTGCGCCGTGGACAGCTGCTCGATTCGGCGCGGCCGATCACTGCGCAACGCGGTGTCACCGCGCTGACCGTCCGTGATGTCGCCGAGGCAGCCGGTGTCTTGCTCGGGGTAGGGCATTACTGCGTGCGCAGGTCCGGGGAGCACTGCCTGAGATGCGGGACACCGTGACCCGTCAATCGAATCTGTGCTGGTAGAGGGCATTCTTACGTACGCAGCGACCCACGCCGGCCGCCGCTGCGCCTGAACCGGGAGATCTTCCGCCCCCGACACGGGGGCTCCGGGGCCGGACGCCGAGCCGTGACGATGCGCCCCGAGACCTTGTCAGCGGTGTAGGGAGTAGGTGCGATGAGGAGCCGCCCGCGGGGTGTCTCGGTCGGTCCGTCGGCGCGGTGGTTGCCGAGGCAATGCTGCGTGGCCGGGACATCGCACCGGACCTGATCATCCGCACGCGGGCCGTGGGCCGACAGGTCGTTGACGGAACTGGTGCTCGACGAGGATGTCGAGGTGGCGGTCCTGCGGTGGCCGGCGGAGCACCATCGGGCTCGGCCAGGACATCCTGGCTGACGGCGTGCACGTGGGTGGGAGTACGCGCTGACCCGCCGAACCGCGACCGACATCTTTGGCCCACACGAGCGCTGCGCAGGGGCTGCATTATCTGTGCGGGCGCGGACGCATTGACGTTGCGCTCGTGGTCGACGGACGACAAACCGCCGACGCTGACGGTGGTGTCGTCGGCGCCGGTCGATGCCGGCGGATGGGCCCGAGAGAGAGTGCTCGCCGCGCTCGGTCACGATTGTCGATCTGGCATGGGGATGCGGCTACGTGCGGGCTGACGCCGGCTGATCGACAGTGAGCACTTGCGGTTTCTCGGGCGGCCGCGCCCCACTGTTGTCACGAGGGGCAAGCTGTCCCGGTGTCTGTTGTTCATCGCGGTGTTGTGTCGAGTTGTCTCCTCTATTGTGCCGCAGTCGGTTTCGGGTGAACCTTGGGTGAATGTGCTGAGGAGAATGGTGCCGGCTGTGGGGGAGCCCACTCCGGATGCGGTGGCCCGGCCACGACGGTGCTCTCCGGGCTGCCGGGGATGTGGCAGGCGCGCGGCCTTCGCGACGTGAGGTGCGGTGCCGCTGTGACCCGAGTCCGGGAAGCGCTGCACCGCCGGAAATTGCGGCACAGTCTTCGGTGAGGAGGTGGTGGTCCGTCCGGTGCACACCCTGCTCGGCACCGTGAACACCGAATTCGTCACTGTCGTCCACTTCAATGATGCAGCTGCCGAGGCAATTTCGGGATTTCGGTGGAGAATGGTCCCTGTCGACGTGAGTCGCGCTCATCCTGCATGCAGCTCGGTGCGATGTGACGTTGAGCTCGAAGAGGATCGTGTGTGGTCTGCCCCCAGGGACAATGTCGTGAGGACGTTGAATTGTTGGTTCGGTGAGCTTCCTCATTTCCGGGACGAGCCTGCCGTTACTGTGTGCGTTCGACGATTGCCCTGAGGTAGAAGGAGAGCGCGATGGCGGTATCACCGAGGATTTCCGAAGGTTCGGCGAAGACGGCGACCAAGGAGATTCGCGAGTGGGCGATCGGTGAGGGTCGCGAGGTGTCTCCCCGCGGCCGGATTTCGGCGGAGATCGTGCGAGCTTTTCATGACGCTCAGGCGGCGAAGGCTCGGGCGAAATCGGTGCCGGCGAAGAAAACGGCCGCGAAGAAGACGGCCGCGAAGAAGACGGGGCCGAGGAAGACGGCTGCGAAGAAGGCGTCTGCGGGGAAGTCTCCGGCGAAGACGGCAGGGGCGGAGTCGACGGCCGCGGAGAAGATTGTCGCCGCGAAGGTACCGGTGGTGAGCAAGGCTCCGGCGAAGGCGACGACCAAGGAGATTCGCGAGTGGGCGATCGGAGAGGGCCGCGAGGTGTCTCCCCGCGGCCGGATTTCGGCCGAGATCGAGCAAGCTTTCCATGACGCCCAGGTAATGAATACTCAGGCTAAAAC
>NZ_JBHUSF010000047.1:0-39320 GCF_042673295.1 Rhodococcus sp. NPDC057014 | reverse complement strand
CGTATTTTTTTTATAAGAGACCCCCCCGCCACTCCCCACCCCCCTGTCGCGGGGACTTACAAAACACGGCCCGCTCGGGGAGTTCCCGAGCGGCCCTTCGTGTGCGCGGATGATCAGTCGAACAGGATGACGCCGCGGATGTTCTTGCCGTCCTTCAGGTCCCGGTATCCCTGGTTGATCTCGTCGAGCCGGTAGGTGCGCGTGATCATGTCGTCGAGGTTGAGCTGCCCGGCCTTGTACATGTTCAGCAGCCGATTGACGTCCCACGTGCCGTTCGTCGAGCCGAAGACGCAGCCCTGCAGGCGCTTCTGGGAGAGGGTGAGGTCGGCGACCGGGATCGGAAGACCGATCCGGGAGTGCTCGCCGACGGCGGTGACGACGACGGTGCCCGCCTTGCGGACCGAGGCGAGTGCCTGGGCCACGTGCTCGGGTTCGAGCACGCCGACGGTGATGACGAGGGCGTCCGCGCCCTGACCGTCGGTGTACCGCTTGGCGAGTTCGGCGCCCTCCTCGATGGTCGCGACCGCGTCGGTGGCGCCGAACGTCTTGGCGCTGTCCCGCTTGAAGGCGACGGGATCGACGGCGATGACGTGCGAGGCGCCGGCGTGCCGGGCGCCCTGCAGCGCGGCGGAGCCGAGCCCGCCGATGCCCATGACGATGACGGTGTGCCCCGGCGCGACGTTGCCGAGATTGACTGCCGATCCCCAGCCGGTGCTCACACCGCAGCCGACGAGGCAGGCCTTGTCGAGCGGAATGTCCTTGTCGATCTTGACGACCGAGTTGATGGAGACCGTCGTCGTCTCGAGGAACGTGGAGATGCCGCACATCTGCCCCACCGGGGTTCCGTCGGTCGTGCGCACCCGGAACGTCCCGTCCGTCCAGCGCGGGCCTGCGAGGATGCCGGCGGCGAGATTGCACAGGCTCTGCAGGTTGGACGAGCACCAGCGGCAATGGCCACAGGACGGGATCGCGGAGAACACGACGTGGTCGCCGACCTCGATGCCCTTGTAGTTGGGGGACGCCTTCGTCACGATGCCCGCGCCCTCGTGGCCGAGCGCGAACGGGTACATGCCGACCGGGATGTCCCCGGTGACGTGGTGGTCGTCGGAGTGGCACATGCCGCTCGCGACGAGCTTGACCTGGACCTCGTCGTCGCGGGGATCTTCCAGTTCGAGGTCGATCACTTCCAGTTCGCCGGGGACCTGCCGGATGACTGCGCCGCGAGTTCTCATGCTTCTCCTTGGGGTTGGTGAATGGGATGTGACTGGTGTCAGTCGGCGAGCCGAGTGACCACGGACTTCGTCTCGAGGTATTCGGCGAGTGCCTCGGCGCCGTTCTCGCGGCCCCAGCCGGACTGCTTGTATCCGCCGACCGGCATTTGCACACCGCCCGCGCGGTGGACGTTGATGCCGATTCGGCTCGCCCGCAACCGATGAGCGATCGAGTGGGCGCGGGCGACGTCGCGGGTCCAGACGCTGCCCGCGAGGCCGTATTCGGTGTCGTTCGCGGCGTCGACGGCGTCGTCGAGGTCGGCAAATTTCACGACGCCGAGCACCGGACCGAAGATTTCTTCGCGGATCATCGCCATCGACGGGTCGGCGTCGGCCACCACGGTCGGTTCGTAGAAGTAGCCGGTGTCGCCGATTCGGTTGCCGCCGGAGACAACCCGTGCCCCGGCCGCGACACCGCTCTCGACGTAACCGTGCACCCTGTCGAGGTGCTGCTGCGAGATGAGCGGCCCGAGGTCGGCGTCCGGGTCGGTGCCGTAGCCGACCTTCAGGTTGCGGCCGAACTCGGCGACCCCGTCGGCCACCTCGTCGGCGATGTCCCGATGGACGAACAGCCGGGAGCCGGAGGTGCAGATCTGTCCGGAGTTCCAGAAGATTCCGGTGGCGACGCCGGGGATCACGGTGTCCAGATCGGCGTCCGGCAGCACGATCATCGCCGACTTGCCGCCGAGTTCGAGCGAGACCTTCTTGAGGTTGCCCGTGGCGGCGTGCACGATCTGCCTGCCGACCTGGGTCGACCCGGTGAAACTCACCTTGTCGACGCCGGGGTGCGCGGCGAGCGGGGCGCCGACTCGCGGCCCGAATCCGGTGACGACGTTGACGACGCCGGGCGGCAATCCGGCGTCGAGGAGCAGCCGGCCGACGGCGAGCGCGCTGAGCGACGCCTCCTCGGAGGGCTTGAGCACACATGAGCATCCGGCGGCGAGCGCGGGTGCCAGCTTCTGCGCGGTCGCGACGACGGGTGCGTTCCACGGCACGATCAGCGCGGCCACCCCGACCGCTTCCTTCCGGGTGTATCCGTGGAATCGCATGTCGGCAGGGCCGATCTCGACGCTCTTGCCCTCGATCTTGTCGGCCCAGCCGGCGAAGTACCGGAACTGATTGACCGCCTCGCCGACCATCAGGCGCGCCTGGGAGACCGGCATGCCGGCGTCCATACTCTCCAGTGCGGCGAGGTCGTCGGCCCGGCTCTCGAGCAGGTCGGCGATGCGCCACAGGATCAGCGACCGTTGCTGGCCCGACAGCCGCAGCCAGCGCCCGTCGTCGAAGGAGCGGCGCGCGGCGGCCACCGCGGCGTCGACGTCGGCCTCGGTGCCCTCGGCCACCCGGGCCACCTGTTCCCCGGTGCCGGGATCGATCGCGGGGAACGACACACCCTCGGCCGCGGGCACCCAGGAACCGTCGATCAGGAGTCGTTCCGGCTCGATGAGTTCTTTCAGTGCCTGCGCACCCGTGGTCGATGTCATCTGCTACCTCCGACTGGTTTCCACGCTGTTAGTACATAGTACAGAATATATAAAAAGGCTTGTGATGCACGGTGCTTTGTATATCATGCGTGACGCGGCTCACACGGTGCCGCGATTTCCCCCTTCCGGGCTCGAGGAGGCACGACGTGGCCAGTTCCGGCACCATCAAGCATTTGTGGGCGCTCGACGCACCCATGCTGAAGGTCGACAAAAGCATCATGATCCTGGGTGCGGGCGGTGAGCTGGTGTCGCTGCCGTCGCCGTCATTCCTGATCGAGCATGCGGAGCACGGACTGCTCATCTTCGACACCGGCCTCGCCGGCGCAGGCGATCCCGCATCCACCTACGGCCCGCTCGCGGAACTGTTCATGATCGATTTCCCCGCCGAGCGTGCCCTCGACCGCCAGCTGGAGTCGCTCGGATTCTCCACCGCCGACGTCGAGCGGGTGGTGATCTCGCATCTGCACTTCGATCACACCGGCGGCCTCGAGCATTTCGCCGGGGCGCAGGGATACATCGGATCCGGAGAGCTGCGGTACGCGCGCACACCCGACAATCACGTCACGGGCTTCTTTCGGCAGGAAGACCTCGACGCCGCCGATCGGATCGACTGGTGCGAAGTGCCTGCCGGATACGACCACGACGTGTTCGGCGACGGCAGCGTCGTCGTGCTGTCGCTGCCCGGGCACACGCCGGGTTCGCTCGGGCTGAAACTCCGCCTGCCGGACGGCAGCACGCTGGTCTTGTCCGGCGATGTCGCGCACATCCAGGACAACATCAGCTGCTGCGTCGGCATGCCCGCGGACTCCGATACCGTCGGCGCGATCGAATCGCTGAAGAAGCTCAAACTGCTTCGCAGTCAGCCCAACACGACCGTGGTGGTCAACCACGACATCGACGACTGGAATCGCCTCCGCGCGAACGGGCGGCAGGTCGTCTAGGGGTTTTGTCTGCTACTTGCGCGGCCGGTGGGTTGTGATTGTCGAGGCGAGGAGTACGCCGCCGAAATAGGTGATGGTGTCCTTGTCGTAGCGGTTTGCGACACCGTGCCAGTGCTCGAGTCGGTTGAAGCCACGCTCGACGGTGGTTCGGTGTGGGTAGAGCAGGTCCCAGTTCGCGGCGAGAACCGTGGCGTAGTCGGTGAGGTGTTCAGGGGTGGCCACCCGCTGGATTTCCGGACGGCATGCGGTGGCAGGGTGTCGTCCAGTTCGGCAACATCGCGGACTCGTGTCGGACGCTGGGAGGCCGGCGGCCGTCGGATGGGTGGTGAGGTCCACTGGTGTGGATGCTGGCTCCACCCATCAGAAGAAACGACGGCCAGTGCGGGACAGTGTCTCAATGGTTTGGGTGATACGTGCCGTAGTGTCGGCGGCGGTGAAGCGGACCATGGCAACGATGTTGAATGTGTCGTCGTCGAGGCCGCTGTCCGCGATCATGAGGTCACCAGTATCTGTGACGGTCGTATCGGTCTTTCTCTGGTGCAGGTGACCGGCGTGTTCCGCCAGGTTCCGTTCCATCCTGTCCAGCACGTCGGTGTCATTGAGGAACCGATCATTCAAGTTGATTGATCCCAGCATGACTGGGCGAAGATCGCGTGCGACTTTGGGTCGCCCGATCACAGTATCGCGCTGGGACCGGCACATTCGGTATGTGCCCTAGCGTCATGGGCCAGTCAGCTCAGCAGTTTCTTTTGCTGGTGGTCGCTTATGGTGGGGGCGCCGTGCCGTTGGCGGAGACATGCGCGATCGCCGGGAGGTGGCGTGGCTGCGTGATCACCTGCAGGCCATCCAGAAGCATCGCCAAACGCCGACAACTGGTCGGATGAGAACAACTGGTCGGCAAGTTCGATCGGTTCATGGAGGAGCACGGGCTGCGTCTGCGCAGGCGGGAGTTCAAGGTGGATGCCCTGGTGACGATCACACGAAGGTGCCGGTGTCGCCCCGGTCCGAGGAGTTGCTGAGGACGAGGTGGACGGCGAGATGCTAGCGTGGGAGAGCACCGGGTGCGCGATCGGGTGCCGCTGGTTCGACGTCGTGCGGCTGACCCGCGATCTGGCGGATTCCAGTGATCGTCACAACACCTGACACTAATCGGAGGGTCGCGACGTACGACTCGACAGAGCGCGACGGAGGACACCCCGGCGCTGCTTTGACGGAGTAGGAGTAGCGGGAACAGTTCGCTCTGCTGAACCGTCTGGGGGTGAGTAACTCCGGGCGTGCCGACGCGTCGGGATCAACCGCCGAACCGGGACACGACGGCGGTTCGGGCGCACAATCACCACCGTTGCCGGCGAGACGGTGCACGTGCGAATGTGGGTGCCCGCGTCAAGGTGCATAGCGACGCAACCTCGGAGTTCGTCATCGTGAGCATCGACGGCGAGGACGCGGTGATTGAGTCGGTGCGCGACGACGTACCCGGTTGTGCATCGCCGGTCGGTCTGTAACTACAAGGATCGCAGGGTGGCTTCATCGAGGGGGTGTGATGATTCGCGGCAACTGTCTGAGCATCTTGATCCCGATCCGATCCGTATGGTTTGTTGATGTACCCCAAGAACTGCGCTTTTCTTGGTTCTGTTGCCTAGGGCAATGCGTCGGTTGCCGGACCAACATGGGCTCATGACTTCAACCGTCCATCTCGCTGGTGACACCACTCCCCTTGCTGCAGCTCGATCCCAACTCTCGGATGCGTGCCAAGTTCTGGGCTTGGGAGGCGGTGCATACGACATGCTCGCCGTGCCGAGGCGGGAGATGACCGTCTCCATCCCGTTGCGGCGTGACGACGGCAGTGTCGAAGTCCTCACGGGACACCGAGTCCAGCACAATCTTTCGCGCGGGCCGGCCAAAGGAGGTCTCCGATACAGTCCCCATGTCAACCTCGACGAGGTACGGGCACTCGCGATGTGGATGACGTGGAAGTGCGCTCTCGTCGATGTGCCGTACGGCGGGGCGAAGGGCGGCATCGCATTCGATCCGAAGAATTACTCGCAGGCCGAGCTCGAGCGTGTGACCCGTCGCTACACCAGCGAGATTGGAACCTTCATCGGACCCGAACGCGATATTCCCGCACCCGACATCGGCACGGACGAGCAGACGATGGCGTGGATGATGGACACATACTCGGTCGGCTATGGTCACACCGTGCTCGGTTCGACCACCGGTAAGCCATTGAGTCTGGGCGGTTCACTCGGACGCAGTTGGTCCACATCGCGCGGAGTAGTCCACATTGCCCTCGCCGCGCTGCGGCATTTGGGTATTGATCGCACCACAGCGACGGCTGCGGTCCAGGGCTTCGGCAAGGTCGGTCGGAGTGCCGCCCGTTTTCTCGCCGAAGCAGGGCTGCGGGTGGTCGCTGTGAGCGATCAGTTCGGAGCCACTATCTGTAGGGAGGGACTCGCGCTCGAATTGTTGGAGAAGCACGTCGATGCAACGGGCTCTGTCGTCGGGTTCGCGGGAGGTGACGAACTCGACCCGGGCGGACTGGTGCTCCTGGATGTCGATCTGCTCGTTCCCGCAGCGATCGAGGGCGTCATCCACGTCGACAACGCCTCGCTGGTCCAGGCCGCCGTAATCGTCGAGGGCGCAAACGGCCCGACCACTCCGGAAGCGGACCGGGTCCTCGAGGCACACGGCGTGCTGGTCGTTCCGGATATTCTGGCCAACGCAGGAGGGGTGATCGTGTCCTACTTCGAGTGGGTTCAGGCGAACCAGGCGTATTGGTGGACCGAGAAGGAGGTAGAAGCGCGCCTTGCGGAACGGATGGAGTGCGCGTGGGACTTTGTGCGGCGATACGCCGACGCACGTTCTCTTTCGCTGCGATCAGCCGCGACCTGTCTGGCCGTGGAGCGGGTGGCGGAAGCCCACCGCCTTCGGGGGCTCTACCCGTGACCAGGATTGTCGGATTTCAGCGAGTGGACCGTCGCAGCTGGGGAGATTGCCTCTTCGGATGGCTGGGGTGGGACAATTCCGGGACGGCTACGATGCGGTCAATGCTGCACTGCACTCGGTTTCACCGCGCCGCCGACGGATGCACGCGACTGCGCGGTGGACGCTACTGCCGGCGCTACGACCAGGCCTGGTTTGCGTAGGGTGGCCGGAAGAGGCGACCGTCGGACGGTGAATCAGGAGCTGACGGTGGTAGTGTACTCCCATGAATCGCGGGAGATTCGAAGGTGCGTGCGTCCCGCTGGCTGTCTCGAGGTGGGCTTTGTTATGACGTTGCTTCATGGGTCTGTTCCTGATGGGCCAGTTGGCCAACGCGAGCTTGCGAAACTGGATCGAAAGCAGCGAATTGCCGATGCTGCGGCTCGACTGCTCCTTGAGTTCTCATTCGACGAGATTACGACAAAGGCAGTGGCTGCTGCGGCGAATATTGGCGAGGCGACCCTTTTTCGGTATATCAACAGTAAAGAGGAGTTGCTGACAATTGTCTACGGGGATCAGCTTGACTCGGTACTTAATCGTATCGAGCAGGATGATGCTGTAGTCGCCACCCGCGGGCCTGCTGGGGGGGCATCCTCAGCGGCGTTCTATTTCTCTCGTATTCTGCACTCGTACCAGCTGCGTTGCGATTTTTACCTGCTGAACCCGGTCAACGCAGCGCTATATCTACGTGAGGGTTTCAATCCCGGATCTAGTGAGAGCGCTCGCCACCTTGCTCAAGGTGACCGGACTATTCGGTTGACCACGCACGTCCTCCGCGAGGGGCAGTCGAATGGGGCGATAATTGAATCGGTGGATCCCGGTATTGTGGCCCAGAATTGTCACGGAACCTACATTCACGAAATTGACCGCACACCAGTCCGAAACTTTGATCCCGCGTCTATCTGGGAACGGTTGGAACCACGGTTGTGCGCCCAGCTTGTGCCGCTGGCGATTCGAACGTGACAGCGCCTTAAGCGTTGAACGCGATCACCGGTCGCGAACCCGAATTAGTTGAGGGTGCACTCCCAAGCAGGTCTTTGTGCTAACAGGCGCGGCGCTACCTCCGGAGAGTGTTGGCGTGCGCGATGGCTGTCGAGCGTGAAGCGCGCATCTATCAAGCACGGTCACCTGTGGGCGGTCAGGCCCGCGCATGGACATGAATCTGGTGCTTGGCGCATTTGCCCTACGCCGCAGTTCTCTCGTGATGTCCGTGGTGGGATCTGATCATTTGCAGTGACAAAGAGTTTCAAGTTGAACTTGGTCACGAATTGAGCTCAGGAGGACCCCAGCGCAGGCCTTCGGATGTAAGGCCTGCGCTGGGGGACGGGGAATGGGGCGCACGACGTCGATCAGGTTCGTCCAATTGGTGGCAAGACAAGGGATGAATGCCTGTCCATGGTCTGCCTCGAGCTCTCCATCCAGGGCGTTGTACCTGGCGTGTTGTCGAGGTGCCAGCGGTCGGTCACCGTACGCCAACCTCGTAGAACGACTAGGGGCGTGCCGCATCCACCACTGTGTCCGAAACCTGATACGAGGCGAGATCGAAGGTTCCATTCTCGCGACGGAACTGGCTCATGAAGTCCGGCCACAGTGTGGTGAGCCGGCCGCTGCGGGGATGCAGATACCAACTCGAGCAGCCACCGGCCACCCACACCGAGCCCTCGCTGCGGTCGTAGATCGACTGGACGTAGGCTTCCTGGGTAGCAGGATCGGGTTCGATGACGAGATCATCACGCAGGATGGCCTCGATCCCGCCTCGGATGTAGTCGATCTGGGTCTCGACCATGTAGATGATAGAGCCTGCTCCCAGGCCGGTATTGGGTCCCAGCATCACGAACAGGTTGGGGAAACCGCTGACCGTCGCACACGCGAAGGCTTTGCCACCTTCCTGCCACTGCTCCGACAGGACCTCGGCGTTCCGTCCGCGAATGATCTTTGCGATCGGTAGATCTGCTGCCTCGAAGCCAGTGGCAACGACGAGGACGTCGAGATCCACGTGCTCGCCGTTGGCCAGCACAACACCCGTGGTGTCAATGCTCGCAATTCCCGCCGTTGCCAGTGTCACGTTGTTCTGAGAGATTGCGGGATAATAGTCGTTTGAGATCAGGATACGTTTGCAGCCGACCTCGAAGTGGGGGGTGAGTTTCTCGCGGAGCTCAGGGTCACAGACTTGAGCGTGCATGTGTCCTAATGCTGTTTGCCGGATCTGGTCGATGAAGGTCGGAACGCGACGGCGCTGCGGAAGGCGGGACTCGTTCTCCCAGAACAGATGGTCGCGAAGACGTTGAGCGACTTTCGGGAGTCTGCTGACCATTCCCTTCTCTGCGGCGGAGTACACATGGTCCCGGCGCGGAACAATGTACGGCGCTGAGCGTTGAAAGACGGTCAGGTGGCCGGCCACCTTCTGAATCTCCGGCACGATCTGGATCGCCGAGGCGCCGGTGCCGATAACGCCGATCCGCTTGCCTGTGAGATCGGCATCGTGATTCCACCGAGCGGAGTGAAAGATCTCGCCTTCGAAACCCCCGATGCCGTCAATGTCGGGGTAAGCGGGATCGGACAGATGACCTGCGGCGGAGACGAGAACCGGGGCCGTGAAGATACCGGTGGGTGTCGTCACCGTCCACATCGCGTCGGTGTCGTCCCAGACTGCATCAGTGACCGTCGAGTTGAAGTGGATATGAGGGTAGATACCTTCTTCTCGTGCGGTGTCTTGGAGATATCTCCGGATCTCGGGTTGGGTCGCATACACGCGCGACCAGTGAGCGTTGGGGCGGAACGAGTAGGAGTAGAGGTGCGACTGGATATCGCACGCGGCTCCTGGGTAGGTGTTGTCACGCCAGGTCCCGCCGACGTCGCCGGCCCGCTCCAGCATGACGAAATCGGTTTCACCCGACCGTCGAAGCTGTACTGCCAGACCAAGTCCCGAGAATCCTGTGCCGATGATGATGACCTTTGCTCTCTCGATTCCGACGCCGTCGTCGCTGGAGGAGTGTGGTGTGATGGTCATGGGCCGTGCCTTTCTATGCGTGGTCATTCTCGAGTACTCCGCCGGCAGCGACTGCATGCGGCTCGCGCACGAAATCGTCGATCAGTATGAAGACTTCCGACGGGCGCTCGGTCAGTACCCCGTGTCCGGAGTCCACTTCGACCAGCCGTGCGTCAGAAATCGCCCCGAACAGGAGGTAGGAGTGCCGGATCGGTGCTACTTGGTCCTGTGTGCAGCCGATGATGAGTGTGGGAGCAGTGATACTTTCAGCCGCGTCGGAGATGTCGACAGACCGGTTGAACCGCATTTTCGCGGCACGGTCCGGACCACCCGTGAGCACCTTTTGCCGCTCGTTCTCCAGCTCATGGGGAAGACGAGAGTTGACGAATTGCTGACTGTACTGGGTGAACACTGTGAAGTCGGCGAGCGCACGATGTCCACTGTCGTGCAAAGCGAACCACACATCGTTTCGCAGGCGTTGCTGTGTATCGGTCACCAGCCAGCCGGCGATCAAGACGAGGTTGTGCACAGCAGTCGGGTTCTCCGCCGCAGTTTTTGCGGCGATGACAGCGCCAAATGAGTAGCCGACGAGCTCGACCGGCGTCTCGGGTGAGACGGTCCGGATGACGGCGGATACCTGGCTGACGTAATGCTCCGCCATCTCGTCGGGGCCTAGTTCCTGAGTCGGATCGACAAACTCGAAAGCAACTACGCGATGTCGCATGGCAAGCATGGGGAAGAGTGCCCAGAAGTTCCCCTCGGCACTGCCGCCCGTCCCATGGCAGAGCACGACGGTGCGCTCCGATTGGCTGATGTGCTTGTGCCCCGAGTCGTAGAACTTCACTTCCTGATCTCCGACCGTTACACCACCGACTGTGACACCTGGAAAGAACGCCATCGTTTCCTCACTTCCGACCGATTTAGTGAGAGTGTACTCCACTTTAGTTCGATCAATCAAGGGTGTGAGATATGACCACGATGTCTACCTGCATGATTGACCCATCTATTGGATGAAGTGGTGTCTCATAAGTGTGCGAGGGTGACGGCGGTGGCAATCGGAACTACACCTCGTGCGGACCTCGGAGCGCGTGCGGGCAGGAGGAGTAGCCATCGCTGTGGCTGCTACTCGGGATCGTCCTGAATCTGGCGTGTTAAGCGCAGTGCCGCAGCGTATTTAGCGCGGCCTCATGCGCGAGCGTGCGCCCGAACCCCTAAATCCAGGATTCGGCGCGGGAGACGCTATCCGGCAGTGGGCGTCAGATGCGCGACGCAACGGGTGCGGCAGCGACAAGTAGCACGTGCCCGCGGTCCGGGCGAGGTCTTTCAGGATGGCGGTCGCGCGCACACACGCACCGCAGGAACTGAACATCTCTGGGGTCGGCGAACTTGCGTGGACTCCCCACGACTCATGGTTGGTTCGGCATTGTCGAACCCTGTGCGGTCGGCAGAGATAATCGGTCACTACGTAATCGCCACTCCGACCGCAGTGTCCGGACCTCGACCGCTTGGTGGGTTGGCTGCAGACACAAGTCCATGAGCGATACATAATGGTAGCCACAAGCGAAGCGGAGTCCCGGCAACGACCAGCTGGTGCCCTCTCTTCTTCGACTCCATGGGGGAGCAAACGCCATGACAATCACTGTCCGTCAGCTCGTCGAGCTCGGTCATCTCGGGCTCTCGGTCTGCGCGGGGGAGCGAGGTCTGGGGCGGGCGGTGACCTGGGCGCACGTCTCACAACTCGAACAGCCCGCTCAATGGCTCGAAGGCGGTGAGCTCCTCATCACCACGTCAGGGGTCGGTTGGCCGACGGAATCGGAGAGCCAGCGCGACTACGTCGAGAAGTTGATCGACCGCGGGGCTGCAGGGCTTGCAGTGGGCCGTCGGCAGCTCACCAACCGCGAGGCCGCAGACGGTGCAGGTGGCCGCGACGTTCCAGCCGCGATCGACCCTACCGTTCTCGGACTCGCCGACACGGCAGGGTTTCCGCTGCTCGAGATTCCATACGACATCCCATTCAGCGCAATTACTAAAGTGGTCGCGGCGTCCAATGTCGGGGCATTACGCGACGGACTCGTCGACCACCTCCGCATCCTGGAGACAATGCGCAGTACGACCGAGCGAGGTCTGTCGGTGGGCGAGGTCTTCGATCGGCTCGAGAATGCGGCGCGATGCGACTTGTACTTGTGTGACCCAGATGGAGAACGACTGCTGCCGAGCATTCCTCCGCCACCGGCGAGTCTGCGCGAGCATCTGCCCTTGAAGGTTGGTACCTCGCCGGTTTTCGACGGCGGCTACGCCGTACCAATCGTGCTGGCCGGAGAAGTGACTGGCTATCTGTTGGCGCGGGAGAAACGCCCGGGCTCAGCCCGGCTCGCGAGCGTTCAGCACGCATCGACAATCGTCGCGGTCGAACTGAGCAACGCCTTCCGGGGATGGGAGGTCGAGACGCGAGGGTGCGGAGACACTCTTCATGCTCCTGACCGGCGAGGTGTACGCGGGAGCCCAGGCGCGTCGGCTCACAAAGGGGGGATTCGACATCGATCGCCGGCTTGTGCTGCTGGCCGTCGATCAGGCAGAAAGTCTCGACGCCGCCCTTAACTACCGGCTCCGCAGCCGCGGCATCACGCACCAAATGCTCCGACGTCAACACCTTTTCGTACTGTGCGCGGATGAGGAGGCCACGCTCGAGCTCATCGGTTCGGCGCCCGGCGTCGGGCATGTAGGTGTAAGTACGCCGCTGTCCGTCGACGGCCCGCTGATGGTCGCCGAGCGCCAGGCGCAGTGGGGCCTGGGGCTGGCACGTCGATGGCGCGAGCGCATCGTTCGCTACTCGGAGCGAGAGCGTCTCTCGGGCTGGCTTCCGCTCGAGGAATCGCAACTGGAACGTATCGTTGCGGAGATCCTAGGCCCGATCATCGAGTACGACCGCGCCCATGACTCTGATCTGATCCTGTCGCTGCGCACACTCCTCGGGCAGGATCGCCGTCACGACAGGACTGCGGCGGCACTGCACATTCATACACACACGCTTGCCTACCGACTGCGCAACATCGAGCGCATCACGAACCGCAAGCTCACCCGAGTCGACGACATCGTCGACTTGTCGCTCGCGTTACGCGCCGAGGACTTGCTCCAAGGCTTCCGGGACGACCATGGTCGCTCGACCCGGCGCGTTTTCGACCCGTAGACGTATGGCTCCGACGACAGATTTGTCAGGGGTCTTTGGCTCGGCGGCCAATACTCAGGGACGTTGTCCACTGCCAGCATTGGGCGCATGACAGTAGTGGACGATTACTTGTTATCAGAGAAGGTACTTCCGGGAGGTGCCGGCCGGACCGGTCTGTTCGTCGGCGGGCGTGTCCCACCGGCAGCCGTTCGTGGCGTCGGGTGCCGACTTCTCGACGAGACCGGTCGGTGGATCATCGATGCGCACAACAACTTTACCGTGCTGATTCACGGCCATGGATATGCTCCAGCCGTCAATGCAGTCGTCTCCCTGGCCGAGTCGGGTTCCTTTTGCTTCGGGGTGCCGCACAACACCGAGTACCAGTTGGCTGCGACAATCGCCGATCGAATCGAGAGTGTCGAACAGGTCCGCTTCACCAATTCCGGTACGGAGGCGGTGCAGACCGCAATGCGTCTGGCACGAGCCAGCACCGGCAGGTCGACGATTATCGGCGTGGGCGGTGCGTATCACGGTTCGGGGGATGCAGCTTTGGCAATCTCCGGGGGGTACCAGAAAACCGGAATCCCAGCGCAGGTCAGCGCCTTGAGTCGGCCGGTGCCCTTCAATGATGTCGACGCGCTCGAGGCCGCCGCAGCGGAGGCCGGTGACGACTTGGCTATGATCATTGTCGACTTGATGGCCAACTACACCGGGCTGCGCCAGTTGTCCGACGAGTACCTGCGGGTCGCGCGGCGGTTGTGCGACACCACCGGCGCGATGTTGGCGTTCGACGAGGTCGTCTCGTTACGCCACCATGTCGGTGGTCTGCAGGCGGCGGTGTCGGTGCGGCCCGACCTGACAACCATGGGCAAAATCATCGGCGGCGGCCTGCCAGTCGGCGCAATCGGGGGCAACACTCGGGCGATGGCATTGCTGGACCCGACGCGGCCGGGCGCGATCTATTCGTCCGGGACGTTTACCGGGAACCCGTTGACAATGGCAGCTGGTCTGGCCACCCTCGAAGGGCTGGATTCCGCCGCGATCGAGCGGATCAATTCCCTGGGCGCTCGGCTCCGGGAGTCGTTGGGTGCCCGGTTACCCGAGGGATGGGGCGTTCGTGGGTATGGTTCACTCGCCCGCGTCCTTCGTGCTGATGGTTCAGCAGCGCCAAGTGCGTTCTTTTGGAAGGCGCTCGATCATGGGCTGCTGGTGACTCCCGCGGCGCTGGTGGTGATTTCAACCGCAATGGACGACGGAGTGATCGACGAGATCATCGAGAAGCTGGTCGCGGCGGCTCGGGAGGTCACCGACGCGGAAAACGCCATTAGCTGAGTTCATATCCAGCGGCAAGGCCCTCGATACCCCCGTCAGAAGTATCGGGGCCTCGCCGTCTACTCGCACTGGTTTGAGGAGTCGCTGGCAGCGGATCTACGGGTGGAGCATCGGTCCGGGTTGCGCGAGAATATGGCATCTGCGGAGGGCCGCATCGGCCGCCCGGAGCGGGGTTTACCCTGCATGGCCCACGCCACGGCAGCTGTACCTCATGCCTGACCTGAGCGGTATCACCAAGCCTCACATGGTTCGCTGGGCTGGAATCGAGACTATTCTCGGCACACCAGGCTGTGGGCGGTGACTCCGATCGCGCCTACAGCCTGGTATGGAGCAGTGCCTCCCGTCAGTCACGACCCTGACAAGATCGCCTTGCCGAGATGGCTGCTGGGCGGTACGACGAAGGCGTCCTTCTCGTCGAAGGTCAGTTCCACGGTCGACCCAATCGCCGGCACGTTGATCATTCCCGCCGGAAGGGCCACAGTCCAGGTCGCTCCGGCCTCGAGGTCAACGACGAGCTTGCTTGTCGCACCGAGATACACGACGTCGCGGACGTAACCTCGCAGCACGTTGCCGGAATACGAATCCGACTCGCGCACAATCCGGGTCCGCTCCGGTCGAATCACGAGAGTCGCCGCGGACCCGTCCGCCACCGCCGAGCGTCGTCCGCGGAGGGCAAGGGATCCGTAAGACACCGCCGTGGTGGCATCGTCATGGCGGGCTACACCGTCGAGCATGTTCGATTGTCCGAGGAAGCTGGCGACAAACCGTGACGAGGGACGCTCATAGAGGTCGGTCACGCTTCCCATTTGCTCGATCCGGCCCTCGTTGAACAGGGCGATGCGATCGGACATGACCAATGCCTCCTCCTGGTCGTGGGTGACACAGACCATGGTGATGCCGAGGTCGCGGTGCAACTCTTTGAAGCTGAGTTGCAGTGCCTCGCGGAGTTTCTTGTCCAGGGCACCCAGGGGTTCGTCCATGAGAAGCAACCGCGGTTTGAAGACGGTGGCTCGGGCTACGGCTACGCGCTGCTGCTGACCGCCGGACAGTTCACGGGGCAGGCGGTTGGCGTACTTGGTGAGTTGCACTTTCTCCAGCGACTCCGACACCGCCCGGGCGATTTCGCTCTTCGCGACTTTCCGTTGGCGAAGCGGGTACGCGATGTTGTCTGCGACGGACATATGTGGAAACAACGCATAGTGCTGGAAGACCATGCCGATGTTGCGACGGTGGGGTGGAAGTGCGCTGATCTGGGTGCCGTCCATGCGAACCTCACCCTCGGTCAGATCGACGAACCCCGCGATCATGTTCAGGGTTGTCGTCTTGCCGGATCCGCTCGGGCCGAGAAGGGTAAGGAACTCGCCTGGTTTGATGTGTAGATCAAGCGAATCCACAGCCGGCGGTGCGTCGCCGTAGCGCTTCGTGACGCCTATGACATCTACACTCGCGCCTGAAGTTGATGGGTCCATCGGTATTCCTCGTGTTTCTCCCCGACTATTGCAACAAAGTGTTGGCGGGGGCGTTGGTCGAGCCAGACGCGCGTAGCGCTGAGTCGATTGTGATCTGCGTGGGTGGACGGTGTGCGTCACCTCTTTCCAACTCGAGTCGACCTGACGGTCTGACCTCAAGACTGGTCTGCCTTTTGTACTACTGCAACAGCCTCGCTCAGTGCCGCGGCCGCGTTATCGATGAGCTCCTCTGTCATGGGAGTGGAGATTGCCGCGACGCCGTGTTTGGCCACAAGGATTCCGCGTTCGTATGCAGCCCACCACAATCGCCGCTGGGATTCCGCGACAGCGGCCGAGTCCGCCAGGCCAAGAGGGTATAGCCGCGACAGAGATCCCTGCCCTCGTGGTTCCCACCCGTAGGTGGCGAATGCGGTGGCAAGTCCGGC
Source organism: Rhodococcus sp. NPDC057014 (assembly GCF_042673295.1). Taxonomy (NCBI): domain Bacteria; kingdom Bacillati; phylum Actinomycetota; class Actinomycetes; order Mycobacteriales; family Nocardiaceae; genus Rhodococcus; species Rhodococcus sp. NPDC057014. The sequence continues at coordinate 23,264 of NZ_JBHUSF010000047.1, read as the reverse complement.
GCGGAACCGGTCGCCGAGCCGGGCCAGTCGCGCGATTTCGCGCTCGTCGAGCAGGTCGAGCACAACACTTCCCGCCGCCATGGTCGGCGGGTTCGCCGAGCAGGTGCCACCCCCTTCAAGGCCCGTGGAGCTGAAGACGTCGAGTTCCCGCATCCACCGGGCCTTCCCGACGACGGCGCCGGCGGCAAGCCCGCCGCCAATCGTTTTTCCCAGTGCGACCATGTCTGCCGGCACCGAGCGGGCGGTCGTCAGGCCACCGGTGTGCAAGCGGAAACTCACGACCTCATCGACAATGAGTGCTGCACCGAACTCGTGTGCGAGGCTTGCCGCAGCTTCGATGAATTCGTCGGAGGGTGGGATCATGCCGACCCGGTTGGGCAGTAGGTCCAGGACAATGGCTGCGATGCCACCGTCGCTCTGACGAACTGTTCGCTGGAGTGCATCGACATCGTCGAACGGAACGACCAGCGTGTCGGCGAGCGTGGACTTCGGCACCCCTCTCGCCGCGTGCGGTCCTCCGGTCGGGAGGACTGTGTCGTTCCATCCATGATAGGAGCCGCGGACGACGACGATGGGGTCTCGGCCGGTTGCCGCTCGCGCTACTCGAATCGCGAGCATGGTTGCTTCGGTGCCTGAGTTGACGTAGCGGACTTGGTCCATAGCGGGGAACCGCCGTAGCAGGCGCTCACCGTGTCGAATCTCGTAGCGATGCGACATTCCGAACGAGCAACCGTCGGCAGCGGCATCGGAGATCGCCTGAACGACGTCTGGATGTGCATTTCCCAGAATGTTCGCGGTGAAGTTGTTGTTCATGTCGAGGACGCGGCGATCGTCCTCGTCGATAATCCAGCAACCCTCGCCGCGTGCCACCATCGGCGCCCATGGCGCTACCGCCATCATTCCGCGCCCGAAGCCGCCGGGCAGAAGTGGGTGTCCTGTCGGTCCGACGAACTGCTCGGTGAGGGGCACGTGAGTCGCAGGATCAAGACCTTCACTGACTGTCATATTTACTCCAGATCGGATTGCAGAACCGTTACTGCATCGTACGGTGCGTCGAATGTCGATGACAAGGGTGCTCGACGGGTGGGAACCAAATTCCGTATGGCGCGCAATCGAGGGTGCCACGCGGGAGTTTCGGGGACTGGGCGATGCGTCTCCCATGGAAAATGCAGGTGTGAAGCGCACGATGGCGACTCCGCCCGAGTTCTCGGACGGGGCCCGTGGGTGGCTTGCGGAAAGGGATCGAGCCCCTCGGGTCTTGACGATGTTGGTTGCAGAACCGATACTGCTATTGGGTTGGTGCGCATCCTGCTCGCTTTGTCCACCCGACTCGCGTGTGAGTTTGATCGCCCACGCCAGCTCTTAGATCGAGGAGAAGGCCCCGTGAATGCACGTTGTTTTAACTTGGCGGCGATAGCCGCATTGCTCGCACTGACAAGTTCTGCTTGTGGTTCGTCGTCAACCACAACGAATTCCGACGCGATGACATTCGCCGGATTCGGCGGGGCGCTGCAGGCCAGCCAGACCGAGGCATGGTTTGAACCGTTCGCTGCTGCCAATGGCATCAAGGTCGACCAGACACAAAATTCTGGAGTGGCGCCACTTCAGACGCAGATCCAGAGCCGGAACGTCCAGTGGGACGTCGTCGAGGACGCGGCCTTCCAAGCCAACTCCGGGTGCGGCACCCTCTACGAAGAAATCCCGGACGTCGACCGCAGTCAGATCGATCCGAAGTTCCTCACCAATGATTGCGGCGTACCGATCGTCGAGTTCTCGTGGGTGCTCGCGTACAACTCCAAGAAATATCCGAATCCGCCTACATCGGTCGGTGACCTGATCAATACGAAGGACTTCCCGGGCAAACGTGGAATCAGCTCGTCGGCAGTCGACGGTCCCCTCGAAGCGGCCTTGCTCGGCGACGGGGTATCTGCGGACAAGTTGTATCCGCTCGACTACGAGAGAGCGATTTCGACGCTCGACACCGTCAAGAACGATCTCGTTCCGAAAGATTCGTACGCCGAACTCCAGGACGGTCTGGTATCCGGCAACCTGGACATGGCGCTGATCCCGAACGGACGGGCGTTCGATGCCAGCAAGGTCAATCCGGACATCAAAGTCGTCTGGAAGGACGCGATCACCTTCTATGACAACGCTCTGGTCGTGAAGGGTGCGCCGAACGCCGAAGCCGCCAAGTCCTTTCTCGCCTACGTCGCCAAGCCGGAAACCCAGGCGGCGCTCTCGCAATTGCTGCCCTATGGCGTGCTCACCTCCGGTGCGCCGCCCCAGGTGCCCAGCGAGATGGAGCCCTTCTATCCGGACAGCCCGAGCCATGGTTCCGAGCTCGTGTATCAGGACTCGACGTGGTGGTCTGAAAACCAGGATGCCGCTACCGCGGCTTGGACGAACTTCATCTCGGGGTGATCTGACGTGACAATGATCGACGAAACGGGTGTGGAGACCACGTCCAGCCCCACACCTCAACCCCACAGTCGGCGGCGTCTTCGCCGGCGCGGCCGAACATGGCCGCTGTTCATTCCCGCAGCGGTTGTGCTGGTGGTGTTCTTCGCCTACCCCACCGCAACGATGTTGCTGGCCGCGTTCACGGATTTTCGTGCACCGCAGGTGGCCGGCGCGGACAATTTTCTCTGGTTCTTCCAGACGGACGCCAACGTCACGATCCTGATCCGCACTCTGATGACGGCGTTCATCTGCACACTCGTGACAACGCTGCTCGCGTATCCGTACGCATACACGATGACGCTGGTGTCGGCGACGACGCGCACACTCATGATTGCAGCGGTTCTCATTTCCATGTTCGCAGGCATCCTGCTGCGGAACTTCGCGTGGATCGTGCTGTTGCAGCAGAACGGGTTGGTCAATAGCTCGCTGGCTGCGGTTGGAATCCCTCCGCAAACCTTCCTCGGCACTCCCACGGCGGTGATGATCGGCATGACGCACGTGCTGTTTCCCTATATGGTCCTGCCCCTGTATGCCGTGCTCCGCGGGATCGATCGGCGCCTGATATTGGCAGCGCAAAGCCTGGGGGCGACGCCACTGAGGGCGTTCTATCAGGTGTACGTACCGCTGTCGGTCCCGGGAATCTCCGCTGGTGCAGTACTCGTATTCGTACTGGGGCTCGGCTTCTTCATCACCCCGGCCCTGCTCGGGTCACCGCAGCAGGCCATGTTGTCCCAGCTCATGGTGTTGCAGTTCGATCGGATGGCCGCATTCGGCCGAGCGGGAGCAATGGCCGTGGTGCTCCTGGTGATCACACTGCTCGTACTAGCAATCGTCCAAGTGGCAACTCGGCGCCGGAAGGGGCAGGAGCAGTGAACAGAATCCTCTCCGATGGAACCACGGCACGCTCGACGCTCATCCGCACCGTGATCGTAGTCTTCATTGCGTTGTGGCTGGTCGTTCCGCTCGTCGTCGTGGTGGGTTTGAGCTTCACGGGCCAACAATCGTTCGCCTTCCCTCCCACATCGTGGTCACTCGACTGGTACGACGCCCTGTCCGATCCCAAGTGGATCACCGCAGCCCGGAACTCGCTCGTGATCGGCACCGCCACCGCCGTCCTTGCCGCCGTCCTCGGAACAGCAGCGTCGTTTGCCTTGGTGCGATCGAACTCTCGAATCATGCGTTCCATGAAACTCCTAGTGCTCGCACCCCAAATCACACCCGTCGTCATCGTCGGCCTCGGCGTCTATCTCGTCTTTCTGAGATGGCAGATGGTGGGCACCTACCAGGGTTTTGTGCTCGCATATACAGGCCTCACATTGCCGTTCGTCGTGATTCCCGTGACGGCTGCACTCGAGACGTTCGACCGGAACCTCGAGAAAGCGTCCGCAAGCTTGGGCGCGGGGCCGCTCACCACCTTCTGGCGGGTGACCTTCCCGCTGATTCGGCCGGCGGTCCTCGGTGGCGCGGTGATCGCGTTCTTGTCCTCGCTCGACGAGGTGGTAATCGGGCTGTACCTATCCACGGCGCAAATGCGCACCCTTCCCGTGGAGATCTACCAAAGCATGACCGACCAGATCGATCCGACTGTCGCTGCAATCGGGGCTGTCGAGATCGCGTTCGTCGTAACCGGAGTCGTCGTAGCGCTCATGGTCCAACGGCGGCGTGCACGTCTACTAAAAGTTGAGGTTTGATGTCGAACAACGTTCAGGTCGCAGTTGCCGACGCTCGGGTCGTGGCTGCGGAAATTCTGGAATCGCTCGGAGCCCCGAACGATGTCGCCGAGATCGTCGGGAACCATCTCGTTGAGGCGGATCAGGTCGGACACGCCTCGCACGGCCTCGCCCGCCTATCGTGGTACTCACGTTACGTGCGTGATGGCGTCGTACGCCCCGACTCCGTCCCCAGACAGATCACCGGCGGCAATAGCTATGACGACGCCATTACGGTCTCCGCGGATTGGGGATTCAGCCACGCGGCCGCCTACCTGGCTACCGATCTTGCCGTCGACCGCGCACAGCGACACGGAACGTCCGCCGCTGCGGTCATCCGTTGCACCCATGTCGGCCGGCTCGGCGCATACGTCGAACGAGCCGCCGCGTCCGGATGCGTCGCCATCGCCACCGTCGGGGGAATGCGGGGGCCAGGGGTTGCAGTCCCCTTCGGTGGGAGTCGACCGCTATTAGGACCAAGTCCGATCGCCGCAGCCTTCCCGACGACAGGGGATCCCGTCGTCATGGATTTCGCAACCACCGAGGTGCCGCTCGGGAAGGTGATGGTCGCACAAAACGCGGGGAAGAAACTGGCAGTGGAGGGCCTCGTCGAGGCGGACGGCCGACCAACCGACGACCCGCAAGCGCTGACACGGGGAGGTGCGCTACGCACCTTCGGAGCCCACAAGGGATTTGCCCTGGCTACCATGTCCGAGCTGCTCGGAGGAGTTCTGACGGGCGCCGACAACTACCGAGACGACGGACCAGGAGGCCTCAGCTTCCGCGACGCGGGCCTGTTCCTCTTCGTCATCGCCGGAGACGCATTCGTAACCGCAGACCGGGTGCAGGCCCGAGCCTCCCAGTTGCGCGAAGCCATCCACGCAGTCCCCCCCGCCGACGGATTCGACGCGGTTCTCGCCCCTGGCGACCCCGAGTCCCGGAACCGTCGCGACGCCGCAGAACACGTCTCTCTCCCGACAAGCGTGTGGAACGACATCCAAGCACTTCTACCTTCTACCAGCAGCATTGGAGCCCAAAAGTGACCACAGTCGCAACCGGAACGACCATCGAACCGATCACGCACGCAGAGTATCTCGACCGACAGCACCGACTGCTCGAGGCGCTGGACCGCGAAGGCTACGACGGGGCAATTGTGTGGGGGCGAGGCTCCACCAACGTCGACGGTTGCGCCGACTTGCTCTACCTCACAGGTCATCTGAGCGCCGTCAGCCACATCCTGGACAGCGAGATCCACTCCGCGCGGGGCCATGCCGGACTGGTGATCACCAGAGATCGACCGACGGTGCTGGTAACCGACTCCTACGATGCTGACCCCTCGACGATCCCAGTAAACCAGGTGCAGCTGTCGATATCCGTCGATCGCGATCTCGGCAAGGCGGCACGAGAGATGGGATTCGCAGGCAAGCGAATCGCACTCATCGGAATGAGCGGCCTGCTCTACACGCACCACCGCGGACTCGAGGAAGGATTCGGATCACCCGAGACCAAGCTCATCCCCGCTGACGAGTTGCTGGTGCGACTTCGACTGGTGAAATCCGAACACGAAATCTCCCTGCTGCGAGAGGCGAGCCGCATCGGGTGCGAGTGGGTGATGAGGACTCTCCAGGCAGCAGTGCCCGGCGCAACCGAGGGCGAAGCCGTCGGCGAAGGTCTCAAATATCTTGCGGGAGCAGGCGGCTGGGCATACGACGTGGCCGTCTCCTCAGGCCCGTGCTCGCACCGATACCGTAATCGTCAGGCGTTGCCGACCTGGGACTCACAGCGCCGCCTCGAAGTCGGCGACCTCTTTCACGCCGACGTGTGGGGGCCGATCGCGCACGGATACTTCTGTGACCTCACCCGTTCCACAGTGGTCGGCGGTGCGCCCACCTCGTCGCAAGCGCGCTTGCTGAGCGACCCCGTGGACCTGGTGGAACATGTGACGGAAATCGTGGAACCCGGCGTGCAGATGTCAGCCCTGCAAGACCGGGCCTCCGCATGGCTGGCACGCCGCGACGGCGGCGCCGGCTCGAGCTTCGGGGCGATGATCCCATTTATCGGACACAGCCTCGGACTGGAATGCGAAGCACCGTTTCTTACCCGCCTCGAACACACGACGATCGAGCCCGGCATGGTCCTGGCGATCGAGTGCTTCCTTGGCGGCGAGACCGGAGAAGGCGCCGGCTTCGAGCACGTAGTCGCCGTGCGAGAAGGGCACCTCGAAGTTCTGACCCAATCCGCACCCTCGCGGCCGTGGTGAACCTTCGCACCATGGAAGTTAATCCACAGTCAAAGGAACGCAATGTGACGACACATCGAGTGCAGGTCAACAGTGATGAAGTAACTTCCCCGCGAGGGCATTTCAGCCATGCTGTTCGCGCCGGAAACACCGTATACGTCTCCGGAATGCTTGCATCACACAGCGACGGAACCGTGCTGCACCCGAACGACGTCGCAGGGCAGACAAATGTGATCTTCACCAGGCTCGGACAGATCCTGACCGCGGCAGGAGGCCACATCTCCGATGTCGTCTCACTCACGACATACGTCACGTCTATTGCCGACCGCGGACCGGTCAACGAGCTTCGCAAGGAAGTCTTCGGTGAGTGTCGCCCAGCGAGCACCCTCGTCGAGGTCAGCGCCCTTGCTGCACCTGGTTCGGTGATTGAGATCGATGCGATCGCTGTCCTGTCAACCTCTCCGCGATAGGTTTTCGGCAACCACTCGGTAATGGGTCAGGCCGGGTTGGCAACGGCGTCAGCCTGAGGGGCTGGATCGGATCGCAGAGATTCGGCCCCTCAGCCTCGTTGCCGTGGCGACGGCACCTGCAGTTCCGAACACTTCCCAGCCCCGGTTAGATCTGTGAAATTCTATGAATCCTCGTGAGTATCGCCGATGGCGACAAAGGCGTCGCACGGCGTGGATCGAAACTAACCGTGAGCGCACACATCCTGACGCCGAGGCCGAGCGTCTTATCGAGTTCGCCAGTATGTGGGCTCCATACGGGGGTGCGACCGAGGAGGAGATCCTTGTGCACTTCGGTATGACGACGTGCAGATTCATCGAGCGATTGTGGCAAGTCATCCCTGAATCGAATTGTGCCACGGACGAGATACGTAGCTTGGCGAGCGCATACCCATACCACCGGCCAACCGGAGGATCCTCTCCCATCCAGTGAGTCCCTCAGCGGAGCTGTCACGGATGGCCCCTTCCGGCTGACATTCACGTACACCGTAGGCAGGAAGAATGTGGAACAACCACAGCAACAATGACATTCTTGACTTTTCACTGCTCTGGGAGCCGCTCGGCGGCCCCGCTCCGGAGAACGTGGAAGCCGCGTTCGCGATCGACATCAGCGAGTACCATCGCCACCTCCAATCAGCTGCGCGATCTGCATTGGCCCGACTGCAACAAGGTGCTACGTGTCCCGAGCACATATACGGCCTGTCCGCGATCACGACGGTCGAATCTAGATCCGTCGACAGGGCCCGATGAGGCTCGCCCTCGGGAGTGGATTTCAGTCTTCCCACGGCGACGACAACGCAGAGCAGTCGGGTAGCCGTTACTCACATCCGCTTGGGGTGAGACACCCGATGGGAGTCAGGACCTGCCCCGTCGGGGGCACCCCCTCTGCTTGGTCTTTCACGATCCCTTGTCCTGATTGCGCGCGGAAACATCACACGCTTCCGTGCTACCTCACCGGCCAAGCCGTCACCATGCACGGAGGCTAGACGCTCGCCGGACCCCGGCGCCTTCGGCAGCGGGCGGCGAGCGTTTCAAGGGATCCCGATGCTGGTACAGCCACAATTTCGGACGCGCCTTCGGTGAGCCTGTGCCGCTCTCGTTCTGTGGGTTTGCAACTCGCCGGTTCGTGCGGACCCGCTCATCCCCTCAGGATCAACGAGAGCCAAAACTGAAGCGGTAGACTTAAATTGATGCATCCAATCAGGTCCGTTGATCGAGTTTGCGGAACCCGGACGCGCCGCCATCTTTGATCGTGTGACGACACGCCTTTACGGGCACGATTGGTCCCTGGCCGGTGACATCGCCGCCCGGCCAAGGATGAACCGCTATTGCCAAACTTGTGTGGATGTGTCGTCCCACGACTGTTGGAGCAGCCCAGGGCATTTTGGGTGCATCGCGTTGGTGGATGCCCCCCTTATCGACCGATGCTCAGCGAGGGTTCCCCGACGACGTCGTTGACCAGCGCGCCGATGCCCTCAACAGTCGTGGTCAAGCGTTGACCCTCTTGCAGGAAGAGCTGCGGCGAGCGGCCGACACCGACACCGTCGGGTGTTCCTGTGGCGATCACATCGCCGGGGCGCAGTGTCATGAAGGTCGACAGGTAGGAAATGACGGTCGGAATGTCGAAGATGAAGTCTCCGATGGTATCGCTTTGAACCTCGGTGCCGTCAACCGTGCAACTGATCTTCAAACCTTGGCATGCGGGAGGCAGCTCATCGGGGGTGACCATCATAGGGCCAACGGGCGTCGACGCTTCGAAGGTCTTTCCCTGCAGCCACTGAGTGGTCCGCTTCTGCCAGTCCCTCATCGAGATGTCGTTCAAGATCGTGTAGCCCGCGACGTAGTCCAGAGCAGTCGACGGGTCGACCCTTCGCGCGACCCGCCCGATAACCACGGCCAGTTCGGCCTCCCAGTCGACCGAGTCCGACTCGGCGGGGAGGGTAATGGGATCGTGCGCACCAATGAGCGAGTCGGAGTACTTGGCGAATACAGTCGGGTACTCGGGTAGCGCGCGGCCCATCTCCCGAACATGTCTCGCATAGTTGTGTCCGATACACATGATCTTCCCAGGCGTGGGGACGACAGGAGCGAGGTCTGCATCCGTGACCGCGACCGTCCCACCGGTTGGTTCGCCGGAGGCACCTCGAAGCAACGCTCCCACATCGGGCGCATCGAGAAGTATCCACTGATCGTCGACCAAACGGCCTGCGCGGGTGCCTGCGGCAAGGCGCAGTGTGGCATATCTCATTGTTCCTCCAGTTTTGTCTTCCAAAGTCAGCTAGCGGTATAACTGCAGTTGGTTGTTCGCCTGCCGTATCGATTCGGCAGCCTTACTCGTGTGTGCCGGCCCACCGGGATGCGGCAGGTATCGAGTTGAGTCGGGAGGGGCGGTCAGTCATCGGGCCCGCGCTACGAGCAGTTTGGGCCTGTCACCTGCGGGCGTGGCTCGACGCTCGGGTCATGACCCTCGCCGTGTCCATCCAGGAGTCCGGAGGCGCGGGTACCCCGAGGGCCGCTTCGATGACTCGTGCAACGTTGAGCGCGACGTCGTCCCGGAATGGCTGAGCCGCAATGTGCACGCCGACGGGGAGACCATCGGGGCCGGACCCCGCGGGCACACTGACCGCAGGACACCACGGGACCCAGTTGAACATTGACGTCAGGTCTAGACCATGTTTGCGGCCGTCATCCGTGACCGTGTGATAGCTGGCGTCGTCCCCCTCCACCGCAACGGCGGTGCGGCTCATCGTCGGTGACAGGAGTACATCGGCGGTTTCCCAGAACGTGGCCATTCGCTTCCACTGCAGCGTACGCAGATGCTCATCCTCTTTGAGCTCGACGGCCGAATACTTCTTGGCATTCGTGATGATCGACCACAGCCGAGGGTCCACGTCGTCCTGGACGCGCTGCAGGTCTGAGCCGTAGTGTGCGGCCAGGTGAACATGCCAGTGCCGAACCCATGCGTCGGCCATGCCCCGGTTCCATTCCGGCGCGGAGCGGGTCACGATGGCACCCGCGGCGGCGAGGATCGCGGCAGCGGCTTCCAGCCTCTCCACCACGTACGGCTCGACGCTGAAAAACCCGAGATCGGATGAGACGGCGATTCGCAGGCCCTCCACGGACCCTGGCGGGTCGAACGAGACGTGAGCTTTGCCGAGCGTGAGGGGGTCTGTTGCATCGGGCCCGAAGGCAACGGTGAGGCCTCGCACCAGGTCCTCGCTGGATCGGGCAAGCAACCCGTGGTGGGCGATGTCGTCCATCAAGGACGGCTGGTCGTCGTTGGGGATTCGACCCGCTGACGGTTTGATCCCGATGAGGCCCGTAAAAGAGGCGGGGATCCGAACCGACCCTCCCATGTCTGTTCCCTCGGCAAACGTCACGCATCCAGTAGCGACGGCGACAGCCGAGCCTCCAGAGGATCCGCCAGGGGTGGTGTCTGGGTTCCACGGGTTACGGGTGACTCCTGTCAAGGGGCTGTCGCAGAAACTCGAGTAGGCGACCTCCGACAGAGTCGTCTTCCCCACGATAATCGCGCCTGCGGCTCGGAGTCGGTGGACGAGTACCGAGTCACGGGTTGCCACCACGTCGGCATACGCGCGACTTCCGGACCGCATGCCCAGCCCGGCAACGGGTGTGGAGTCCTTGATTGCGATCGGAACACCGGCGAGCGGGCCCAGACTGAGGCCGCGTGCACGCTTCTGGTCGATCGCTGATGCGGCCTCGAGAGCGTAGTCGTCCGCGATCTCTGCGAAGCAGTTCAGACGCTTCTGGACACTTCTGCTACGGGCGAGGGCTTGCGTCGCGATAGAGACGGCCGTTCGACGGCCTGACTTTACATCGGCAGCCAGTGTCGCTGCGGAATCCCACAATGGCTCACTCATGGGTAACGGTCTCCGTCCAGTGGTGCACCGGTGATGCGTATCGAGTCATGTGCAGAATCGTTTCTCCAAACCTGCCGATAGTCAAGTAGGCTCAGGGCATGACTCGAGCACCTCGACCCAGCATCAAGGACGTTGCTTCCGCCGCCGGCGTGTCGCCGACGACGGTCTCTGATGCGCTCAGCGGAAAGGGGCGGCTGCCGATGGAGACAAGGCTGCGCGTACGGGAGGTGGCTGATCGACTGGGCTACCGCCCTAGTGCTCTGGCGCGGGGACTTCGTAACCAACGAGTGGGGTTCCTGGGATTCGTTCTGGTGCCCGCAGCAGCCGCCAGCGTTTCGACCGTGAACTACTGGATTCAGCTGCAGACGAAGGCGGCTGAGTTTGCATTGGACCGCGGGTACGCACTGGTAATGCTCCCTCCCGATCCTGAGGGTTTGACTCCGGTGAGCTTCCCCGTCGACGGAGTCATCGTCGTCGATCCGCTACGTGACGACCAGGTGCTTGCCACCCTCCGCAACCAACGGGTTCCGCTGGTGACCGTGGGGCGCGATCTGACGGGCGGTCCGGAACCGTGGATCGATGACGATCAAACCAACGGTGCGCTCAAGCTGCTCCAGGCCGTGGCGCACCCGGGCGATCGTGTCGCTCTTGTCACTCTTCCGACGCAGAAGTCGTACCTGCAGGACATCAACTCGGGAGTCCACTCCTGGCGCGGGCACGCTCCCGGGTATCCCATCATCCATACGGTCGAATCGGTCGAGGGCGAGGAGATCGACCCGGTGGTCGCACGGCTGATGCAGCACGAACCGCCGGACCTGATTCTGGGCGCCAACGAGCGAATAACCCTGTCGATCCACCGTGCCTTGAAGTCTGCGGGATACCGGATCCCAACCGACGTACGCCTCGCAAGCATGGTGGAGTCTCCAGACCTCGAGCGAGTGCAGCCGCCCATCTCCGCTGCGATTCAGCACCCCGTCACGTCAGCCGAAATGGCAGTCACCACGATCATCGACCTGATCCGGGGCAAAACGCCTCCCCCTTCCACGCTGATCCCGATGGACCTCGCGATCCGCGCCTCGGCGCCGGCAGTATCGGAGTGTGCCGATCAAACGGTTGGTGACGGCGTAGCGAGCTGACATAGTCGGGAGGGGATTGAGAACCGTCGAGACGAGCACTCACAAGCTCGACGTTTCCTCATGGGGGACATCCGGCCTGTTGTTCGAAAAGCGGCCTATTAACCGGGCCGCCCCATCCCGCTCTCCCTCGCCGACAGAGAACGCGGACTGCGATACCGGTAGCTTCATCCCTCCGTCAGCGCGTAATCGACCGCTCTCTCGTACTCCATCCGGCGACCGGACTGAAAGATCTCTTCAAAAATGATGTCACCCAATGCAATACGACATCCTTCATAAGCTTGTTTATGATAGGTCGCTAGATGCGGATACAGGAAAGCCACAGCGCCTTTTGATTCGGCAATCTCGGTGGCAGCTCCCAGCAGCACGGCGGCCCGTCGATAGCGCCCACCCTGCACTTCGGTCCACCCCAATGCCTCGAGAAACATGGCTGTACCCAGCGGGTCGATTCGATGACTTGTGCGCAGGCCCTGCTGCAGCAACGTGGTCGCGCGGTGCCGGTCTCCGAGGCGCCACATCGTGATGGATAACGACCAGCGGGCGAATCCCTGATAAGCCTTTTCACCTGCCGACTCGGTCGTCATCAGTGCCTGCTCGAAGCACTGGATCGCCCGGTCGAAGTCACCGGCCAGATCGGAGGCCAAACCCAACACCACGTATGCGTCCACCACGAACACGGGTTCACTGGCGGTGGTAGTGAACCCCTCCAGGGATCTGGTCAAGGCGGTGCAGGCACCATCAGGATCGCCGCCGGCGAGCGCGAGCAGACCGGCTGCGTGGGTGGCCAGTGCACGTGCCCGTGGATCGTCAAGTGTGTCAGCTGCTTCACGAGCCTGGGCGGCCCGGATGAATCCGGTTTCCAAATCGCGCTGTATCTGTGCGAAGAGGCTGGCAGAGAACAACGCCTTGACTCGGTCGGCCGTGAGATCGCCATCCTCGGCGTCCAGGAGCCGATCGAGCCATCGGCGCCCTTCGCTGAACATCCCTCGTAGGTTCCAGAACGGAAACAGCGCAGCAGCAATCCGGATACCATTGTCAACATCGTGAGCGACACAGTATTCGAGGGCCCCACGGATGTTCGGCAACTCCCTCTCGAGCTGGTCGACGAACTCGAGTTGGCGCGCACTGATCCAGTGCGATTCCGCGTCCAGCACCATTCTTTCGCACCAGTCTCGGTGGCGCCGGCTCAGGGCGTCAGTTTCGCCTGCTTGCTCGGCGCGTGCCCGCCCATAATCCCGTAGCGTCTCGAGCAAACGGAACCGCACCGTAGTGCCAGTGTCCTCCCTGATCAAGATCGACTTGTCGACCAATGACGTCAGCAGGTCGAGAATTTCGTCGTCGCCTCGGCCGCACCGCAGACCTTCTCGGCGGCATCGAGGTCGAAACCGCCGACAAAGGTCGACAGTCGCCACCACGTGCTCTGTTCCTCCGCTGTGCACAGCTCGTAACTCCAGTCGATGGACAGTCGTAGAGTCTGTTGGCGATTCGGCGCGCTTCGGTTGTGTTGCGTGAGAATGGTGTAACGCGTAGACAGCCGCTCCCGTAGCTGTTCGACGGACATGGCCCGCAGTCGGCCGGCCGCCAGTTCGATTGCGAGCGGCAATCCGTCGAGGCGATCACAAATGTCGTAGACAGCGTGTGCATTGGTGCCGGTGACCTCGAAGGTCGGCACCCGCACCTTCGCACGCTCGGTAAAAAGGGCGACGGCGTCCGACCGTGGCAGCGTGTGCGGACCGGGCGCATGATCACGACCGGGCACGGTCAGCGGGGGAACCCGGAACACCGCTTCACCGCCGATGACGAGGGGCTCTCGACTGGTCGCCAGAATGCGCACGTCGGGGCACGACCGCAGCACTGTTTCGGCTAGCTCGGCGACCGCGTCAATGAGATGCTCGCAGTTGTCGATTATCAGCAGGAGATTTCGAGCGCGGAGGAATTCGATCAGAGCGTCGGTGCGCGTCGTTGCCGGAGCTTCTCGAATACCCAACGTCGCGGCTACCACGTCGCTGAGCAGAGATTCGTCGGTGAGTTCCCCCAGTTCCACCAGCCACGCGCCGTGCTGGAAACCGGGTGCCAGCTTCGCCGCCACACGTAGCGCCAACCGCGTCTTGCCGACACCGCCGATACCGGTCATCGTCACCAGACGTGATGCGGATAGCAGGCTCTTGATCTCGCTGAGCTCGGTGTGGCGGCCGACGAAACTGGTGAGCTCGGCAGGGATATTGCCCTTGCCAACGAGCCCCGTGGAAGGCCCGGTGGAAACGGGCGCGGGGCTGGAACCCAAGCCGAGTGGGCGAGAGCTGCCTGGTTCAGTCCGCACGAGAATGTCGTCCAGGGCAAAGCCGTGCCGGTCCTGGACGAGTCTGAGCTGATCACCGAGTTCGGCGGCCGAACCGTACCGATCCCCCGGAGCGACCGCCATCGCGCGCTCGATAACCGCGCTGACGTCTTCGGAAATGCCGTGTTCGCCGAGAGTCGGCGTCGGGGCGGTCGTAATCCGCAGAAACTGAGCGACGAGCTGTTCACCGCTGCGGCGTTCGAACGCGGCGTGACCGGTGAGAGCACAAAACAGTGTCGCGCCCAAGCTGTAGATGTCCGCAGCCACCGAAGGTGCTGCCCCACCCAGGACTTCAGGCGCGATGAATGCCGGCGACCCGGTCACCGCTCCCGAGGTGGTCTCGAACCCGCCTGCGACATGCGCGATACCGAAATCGGACAATTGCGGCTCGTCGTAGTCGGTGATCAGAATGTTCCCGGGCTTGACGTCGCGGTGCACGATGCCCTGACGGTGCGCGGTCTCGAGCGCTCCGGCCATCTTCACCCCGAGCCGCAACGCCTGGTCCAGCGGGAGGGGACCGTGCTCTCGGATCAGTCGATCGAGAGAGTCCCGAGGGTGATATTGCATCACGATGTAAGGGCGCCCGCTATCGGTGGCGCCGACCTGGAAGATATTGACGATGTTCGGGTGCCCGGTCAGCCGCCCCATGGCCCGTTGCTCGCGCAGAAACCGGGACCGGTTCTCGTCGTCGAGGTCGGCGTCGAGGACTTTGACCGCGACCACGCGGTCGAGGGCAGGCTGATCGCAGCGGTACACCACCCCGAAACCTCCG
The DNA here is from genome assembly GCF_042673295.1 of Rhodococcus sp. NPDC057014. Lineage (NCBI taxonomy): Bacteria > Bacillati > Actinomycetota > Actinomycetes > Mycobacteriales > Nocardiaceae > Rhodococcus > Rhodococcus sp. NPDC057014. The sequence continues at coordinate 8,226 of NZ_JBHUSF010000047.1, read as the reverse complement.
CGACCGATCTCGACGGGGTTATTCAATCCCTGAACATCGAAATCCGTTGCTCTCATGCGGCGGACATCGCGCTGAGTTGCCTCAGGATCGTCGGTCATCGTGTGACCTGTCTACTCAAACCGCGACGTCAGGGACGCTTTCACGGCCGTCACCTCACCAGTTGCTGTCGACAGTGACCGATTGCATTGTCAAGGTCGATACCCATCATATTGCCAGCCTCGCTTGCTCGGCGTGCGATATGCGGAGGCGGTGGTAGGGGACCTCCCCGGAAGATCGGACGTCAAGAGCGGTCGGTTTGCGATGGCTCTTGCAGTTCGCCAACTCTGCCTAGCGTCCACCATCCATGCGGCACGGCGATGGGCGGTGTTCCGGCACGCATGTGCTGCATGTGGTTCTACGTTCTGTCTGCCAATTGCGCGGCCGATCGGTTGTGTTGTTGAGGCGAGGAGTACGCCGCCGAGGTAGGTCAAGGCGTCCTTGTCGTAACGGGTTGCCCCACCGCGACAGTGCTCGAGTCAGTTGAAACCACACTCGACGGTGTTTCGGTGTCGGTAGAGCGCGGGATCGAAGGCCGGTGGCCGTCCACCCTGGGAGCCCTTCTCCTTCCGTCGTGCGGTCTGATCGCAACGTTCCGGGATCGTGGAGCACTCGCATCGATCACGCCCTGCGGCGTTCCCGAGGCGGATGGACGTGCCGTCGACGAGGACATGGATCTTCGCCGCGTGCTGGTGGGCCGGCACGCTGGTCGAGTCGATCGAGACCAGAGCCGCCAGTGCGTCGTCGCCGACGTCGTTGGTCGCGTGCACGGCGTGGACCATCGCCTCGTGGGTTCTGTCGATCGACCAGCGCTGGTGGCGTTCCCAGATCGGTTGCCAGGCCCCGAACTCGTCGGGAATGTCCCGCCACGGCGAACCGGTGCGGAATTGCCAGCAGATCGCCTCGAGGGTCACGCGCTGGTCGTTCCATGCCCGCCACGCTGCGGAGACGACGCGGGCGACGGCTGGCCGCCCCGGACCCCATGGTCGCTAGACTCGGGTGGTGGACATCCGGGACGCCGAATACCTGGTCGCCGTGGCCGATCACGGCAGCGTCACCGAGGCTGCGCGGGCGCTGTTCATCGCGCAGCCGTCGCTGTCGCAGGCGATCCGCACTCTCGAACGCGATCTGGGTGTCGAACTGTTCGATCGCGGGGGACGGAAACTGCGGATCACCCCTGCGGGCGCGTCGTTCGCGCATGCGGCGCGCCAGGTGCTCGCGGATGTCGAGCGGGCGCGGGCCGTCGTGCACGACGTCGCCGAACTGCGGTCCGGCACGCTCACGATCGCCGTTCTCAATTCGCTTGCCGCCGATCCGCTTCCGCGTCTGGTCGGCCGATTCCACCGACAGTTCCCGAGTGTGGTCCTGTCCACGGTGTCGGCGGACGGTCCCGACGGCGTCGGCCGCGCGGTCCGGTCGGGGGAGTGCGACCTCGGGCTCACCGAACCGCTCGTCGACCAGCAGGGCCTCGAGTTCCGGACGGTGGGGGACCAGGAGATCGTGCTTGCACTGCACGCCGACCTGGCGATCGAACTCCCCGATCCGGTGCCCGTCGGTCTGCTCGCCGACATTCCGATGATCGTCGAGATCGGGTCGCGCCCACGACTGCCGGTGAACAACATCGCCGTCGAATGTGCGCATCGCCAGTCGATGTGGGAATTGGTGGTCCAGGGGGCGGGGGCGACCCTGCTCCCGCGGCGCGTCGCCGAGCAGGAACTACCGGGCGTCGTGGTCCGCTCGCTCGCGCCGCCCGAGGTGCGGACCGTCGGGATCGTCCACCGACCGGATCCGCTTCCGCCTGCCGCGGCGGCGTTCATCACTGCGCTCGACGAGACTCACGGCGCGAGTGTGCCGAGGAACGCGCGCCCGGCAGGCGACAGCCTGGCCTCGTCGTAGATCACCCCGTACGGGGCGGTGATCGGCGGGTCGAGTGGGCAGATCCGTGCTCCGCCGCCTGCGGCCCGTTCCGCGAGGGTGCGTTCCATGAACGACATTCCGACACCCTCGACGACGAACGCGCCGACGGCTTCCCGCTGCTCGACGACGGCCGACAGGGTCGTCCGCCTCCCCGCCGCCTGCAGCGCCTTCTCGATGACGGTGCGCGAAGACGATTCCTTGGGCAGCCCCACCACGGGAATGTCCGGAAGGTCGTCGAGCGGGAACGGATCCCGCCACACGATCTCGGCGTCGTGCGGAACCACCAGCCAGTATTCGTGGATTCCGAGGACGCGGGTCGTCAATCCCGGTGCGGAAAAAGGGAAATGACTGAAGGCGATCTCGCAGTGACCGTCGCGGATCAGCGACGCGACGACATCGACCGGACGCAGGTCTGCGAGCCGGACGACGACACCCGGATACTGCTTGCGGAAGGACCCGATCAGTTCCGTGACAGGGCCTTCCGCGACGTGCGCCGACGCGCAGATGTCGAGGCGGCCGCGCGGCAGACCCGACACGTCGACCAACGAGCTCTCGGCCGCCACCAGGTCTCGCACGATCTGCCGCGCGGGGCCGACGAACGCCTTGCCCGCCGCGCTGAGCACGAGGCCGCGGCCCACGCGGTGGAACAGGTCGACACCGAGGTCACGCTCGAGATTGCGCAGCCCCTTCGACAACGACGGCTTCGTGACGCCCAGGGCCTCGGCCGCGAGCGCGAGGCCGTCGTTGTCGACGGTGGCGAGAAAGTACTCCACGTGACGCGACTCCACCAGTGAAGACTACTGCCTGGAATGCGGCGACCCGCCGGTGTGAAGTCGCGCCGGCTGTCAGATGTGACGTCCGCCGGTGACTTCGAGGACAGTGCCCGTCATGTAGCTGGACAGGTCGGACGCGAGGAACAGCGCAACGTTCGCGATCTCCTCGGGCTCGGCGCCCCGGCCCATCGGGACCTCCTTGAGCTTCGCCTCGATGATGTCGGCGCGCAGGGCCCGGATCATGTCGGTGTTCACCACGCCGGGCTGGATCGCGTTGACCCGCACGCCGAGGTGGGCGACCTCCTTCGCGGCGGCCTTGGTCAGGCCCACCATGCCGGCCTTCGCGGCGCTGTAGTTGGTCTGCCCGACCATGCCGACCTTGCCCGAGATCGACGAGATGTTGACGATCGAGCCCTTGCCCGCCTCCCGCATCGCGATCGACGCGATCTGGGTGCCCAGCCACGCGCCCTGCAGGTGCACGTCGATGACGGAGCGGAAATCGGCGAGCGACATCTTGCGCAGCGTCGCGTCGCGGGTGATGCCGGCGTTGTTGACCCACACATCCATCGCGCCGAAACTGTCGAGCGCCGTCTTGCCCAGGTTCTGCATCTGATCCGGGTCGGTCACGTCACAGGCCACGGCGACGGCCTGGAAGCCGTCGGCCTCGAGCTTGGCGGCCGCGCCCTTCACGTTGTCGGCATGCATGTCGCCGAGGACGACCGATGCGCCCTCGCTCGCGAACTTCCTGGCCATCTCGAAACCGATGCCCTGGGCTGCGCCCGTGACGACGGCGACCCGTCCCTCGAGAAGTGTCATTTGCGTGTTCCTTCCTCAGTTGTACGAACGTCTTCGGCGTGCGGGGTCAGGCGGTTGCGCAGCGCGGACCGCAGGACCGCACCCCGCGGGGACAGGGGCAATTCGTCGACGAACACCACTTCCCGCACCTTCTTGTACGGCGGCACCGCGGCGGCCACGAACTCGATCAGTTCCTCGGCGGTCGGGTGCGCTGCGTCGGTCACCACGAACGCGACCGGCATCTCTCCGACCTCGGGGACGGAGCGGCCGACCACCACGGCGTCGAGAACGCCCCGCCGTGACAGCAGCAACCGTTCGAGTTCGTGCGGATCGACGGTGTAGCCCTTGTAGAGGAGTGCATCCTCGGGTCTGCCAACCATGTCGAATATCGAATTCCATCTCGCCGGGAGTTTGTTTGTTCGCGAATATGCCCGAAATGGAAATCCGGGCGGTCGACATCTATTCAAGTGCCTCGGACGGCCGTGGTCAAAGACGCGGAAGGAAACCGACAGTTGCCTTCTTCCTATGGGTCGTAAATAGCCTTTGCGCTGCGAGTTCTCGTTCGGAGGCGCGCTTGACAGCGCGGCTCGGTTGCTGGATATTCACCTTATGGCTGAACGCGAAGTGAGTGACGAAGACTTCAAGGACATTCTCGCGCAGACGAGGACCTTTATTCAGAAGGAAGTAATTCCCAGGGAAAATGAAATCGCGGAAAAGGATCTGATTCCGGACGACATTCGCCGTAAGGCGGCGGAGATGGGTCTGTTCGGATACGCCATCCCGCAGCAGTGGGGCGGGCTCGGACTCGACCTCACGCAGGACGTGGAAATGGCGATGGAGTTCGGGTACACGAGCCTGGCGTTGCGGTCGATGTTCGGCACCAACAACGGGATCGCCGGCCAGGTGCTGGTGAACTTCGGTACGGACGAGCAGAAGTCGGAATGGCTCGAGCGCATCGCGTCCGGCGACGTGGTCGCCTCGTTCGCGCTGACCGAGCCGGAGGCCGGATCGAACCCGGCGGGCCTGACCACGCGCGCCGTCCTGAAGGACGGCAAGTGGACGATCAACGGCACCAAGAGGTTCATCACGAACGCGCCGCTGGCCGATCTGTTCGTCGTGTTCGCGCGCACCCGTCCCGCCGACGAGACCGGCACCGGCATCGCGGTGTTCCTCGTCCCCGCCGACACCGCCGGTGTGGTGGTCGGGCCGAAGGACAAGAAGATGGGCCAGGAAGGTGCCTGGACGTCCGAGGTGGCGTTCGACGACGTCGTCGTCGGCGAGTCCGCGCTGGTCGGCGGCAGTGAGGAAGCCGGCTACCGCGCCGCCATGACGTCTCTCGCCCGCGGCCGCGTCCACATCGCGGCGCTCTCGGTGGGAAGCGCCCAGCGTGCGCTCGACGAGTCCGTCGCTTTCGCGGCGGTCACGAAGCAGGGCGGCACCCCGATCGGCGACTTCCAACTGGTGCAGGCCATGCTCGCCGACCAGCAGGTGGGCGTGTCCACGGGCCGCGCGCTGGTCCGGGACGCGGCGCAGAAGTACGTCAGCGGCGAGGACCGCCGGATCTCCCCGTCCGTCGCGAAGCTGTACTGCACGGAAATGGTAGGCAAGGTCGCCGACCTGGCGGTGCAGGTCCACGGCGGAAGCGGATACATGAGAGACGTTCCGGTGGAACGGATCTACCGTGAGGTCCGGTTGCTGCGCCTGTACGAGGGCACCAGCGAGATCCAGCGCCTGATCATCGGCGGCGGACTCGTCCGCGAAGCCAAGAAAGCGCTCTGACCCATGTTCGACGCAGTGATCTGTGAGCCTGTCCGCACCCCGGTCGGGGGATTCGGTGGCATCTACCGCGACGTCCCCGTCACCACCCTGGCGTCGACGGTGCTGAAGGGACTGATCGAGCGGACGTCGCTGACGTCCGAGGACATCGACGACGTCATCTTCGGTCAGGGCTACGCCAACGGTGAGGCGGCGGCCATCGGCCGGATCGCTGCGCTCGACGCCGGTCTCGACGTGACCGTCCCCGGCATCCAGCTCGACCGCCGGTGCGGCTCCGGGCTCCAGGCGGTGATCTACGCGGCCATGCAGGTGCAGACCGGGATGAGTGATCTGGTGATCGCGGGCGGCGCCGAGTCGATGAGCCAGACCGAGTTCTACAGCACCGGGATGCGCTGGGGCGTCAAGGGCGCGTCGGTGGAGTTCCACGACCGGCTGGCCAAGCCCCGCACCAACTCCGGCGGCGTGAACTTCCCCGTCGAGGGCGGCATGATCGAAACCGCGGAGAACCTGCGCCGCGAGTACTCGATCAGCCGCGAGGAGCAGGACGCGTACGCCGCCGAATCCCATGCGCGCGCGGTCCGCGCGCAGGACGGCGGTCTGTTCGACGCCGAGACGATCCCGGTGACGGTGCCCGGCAAGCGCGGCAAGGATCCGGTCGTCCACACCATCGACGAGCACCCGCGCCGCGACGTCACCGTCGAATCGCTGTCGGCGCTGCGGCCCATCCGGTCACGCGTCGATCCGGAGGCGACCGTCACCGCGGGCAACGCGTGCGGCCAGAACGACGCCGCCGCAGCCGCGATCGTCACCACCCCCGAGAACGCCGAACGTCTCGGTCTGCGCCCGTTCGCCCGGCTCGTCAGCTGGGGCGTGGCCGGCGTGGAGCCGAACCGGATGGGCATCGGCCCGGTCCCGGCCGTGGACAAGGCCCTCACTCGGGCGAAGCTCACCCTGAACGACATCGATCTCCTCGAGATCAACGAGGCGTTCGCGGCGCAGGTGCTGGCGTGCGCACGGGAGTGGAAGTTCGACGAGTCGGACATGCGGGACCGGTTCAACGTCAACGGATCCGGCATCTCGCTCGGTCACCCCGTCGGCGCCACCGGTGGCCGCATCCTGGCCAACCTGCTCCGCGAACTGGACCGGCGGCAGGCCCGCTACGGCATCGAGACGATGTGCATCGGCGGCGGCCAGGGCATCGCAGCCGTATTCGAGAACGTCAACATCTGACCGTCCCTACCCTGCCCGGTATCGGGCCGACACGAAGAGAGCTCATGCGCGTATTTCAGAACATCGACGACGTCGAAGCCGCAGTCGGCGAACATCTCGGCCACAGTGACTGGTTCGAGATCACGCAGGACCGCGTGAACGTGTTCGCCGACGCCACCGGCGACCACCAGTGGATCCACGTCGACCCTGAGCGGGCCGCCGAGAGTCCGTTCGGCGCCCCCATCGCCCACGGCTATCTCACGCTGTCGTTGCTGCCGAAGCTCGGGGCCGACCTGATGCGGGTCGAGGGCACCAAGCTGGTGATCAACTACGGACTCAACAAGGTTCGCTTCCCGAAGCCGGTGAAGGTGGGAGCGTCGATCCGGGTCGGCGGTGAGATCGCGGGGTTCGAGCACACGAAGCAGGGCGCGCAGGTCGTCGTCAAGTACACCATCGAGATCAAGGGCGAGGACAAGCCGGCGTGCGTCGCCGAGACCGTCCGCGTCCTGGTCGCCTGAAACGAGGAACAACATGCGAAGAGCAGCACTGGTAGCCCCCGTCCGCACCGCCGTCGGCCGCTTCGGCGGCGGACTGCGCGACGTACCCGCCGAGAGCCTTGCGGCGGCCGTCATCAAGGAGACCGTCGCACGGTCGGGCATCGACCCCGAACTCATCGAGGACGTCGCGATGGGGCAGTCGTACGCCAACTCCGAGGCCCCGTGCATCGGACGGTGGGCCGCACTCGAAGCGGGACTGCCGATTTCCGTCGCCGGACTGCAGACCGACCGCCGCTGCGGCACCGGACTGCAGGCCCTCGTGACCGCGTCGATGATGGTGCAGACCGGCGCCGCGGACGTCGTCCTCGCCGGCGGTGTCGAGTCGATGAGCAACATCGAGCACTACACCACCGGGGCCCGCTGGGGCACCCGCGCCGGATCGCTGAACCTCTACGACCGCCTCGACCGCGGCCGGGAGCGCTCCCAGCCGGAATGGCGGTTCGGGAAGATCAGCGGAATGATCGAGACCGCCGAGAATGTCGCGACACGGTGCGGAATCGGCCGCGAGGAATCCGACGCGTTCGCCGCCGACAGTCACGCCAAGGCCCACGCCGCCTGGGAGGCAGGCAAGTTCGACGACGAGGTGATCGAAGTGAAGATCACCGACCGCAAGGGCAACGTCTCGGTGGTGGCGCGTGACGAGGGCATCCGCCCGGACACCACCGCCGAATCGCTGGCACGGCTGCGCAGTGTCGTCAAGGACGGTGTCGTCACCGCGGGCAACGCGAGTCAGCAGAACGACGCGGCGTCGTCGATGCTCGTCGTCGCCGAGGACAAACTCGACGAACTCGGGCTCGAGCCGATGGGTTTCCTCACCGGGTGGGCCGCCGCCGGGTGTGAACCGGGACTGATGGGACTCGGTCCGGTCGCGGCCGCGTCGAAGCTGTTCCGCCGCACCGGTGCGAGCTTCGACGACTTCACGCTGATCGAGCTGAACGAGGCGTTCGCCTGCCAGGTGCTCGGGGTCCTCAAGGAGTGGGGCTTCGAGGACCGGGACCGCCTCAACGTCAACGGGTCCGGCATCTCGCTCGGGCACCCGATCGGCGCCACGGGCGCACGGATGACGACCACCGCGCTGCACGAGTTGAAGCGGCGGGGCGGCGGCAAGGCGCTCGTCACCATGTGCATCGGCGGCGGGCAGGGAATGGCCGCCGTCGTCGAGC